>JBBQTV010000158.1:0-8784 GCA_038212935.1 Pyrinomonadales bacterium
AAAGGAGGATCATCTTGCTAACCGGAAGAGTATTACTACTGAACTTTTCGTACGAGCCGCTGGGCACCGTCGGTGTTGCCCGTGCGGTATGTCTATGGTTTCGCGGCGCTGTCTTTGTCGAAGAGAACGACGGCGACAATGTCCTTCGTTCGCCTTCAACGATATTCCCTGTACCGTCGGTCGTCCGACTGCGGCACTACGTCCACGTTCGGCGCAATCGGCGTGAGACGACCATGAAGCGTGCCCGTGTTTATATTCGCGACCGTTACCGCTGCCAGTATTGCGGTGACCACCGTCATGCGAAGGACCTGACGCTTGATCATATTTTGCCGCGTGCTCAAGGCGGCGAAAGCACGCCGGCCAATCTGGTGACCGCCTGCGTAAAGTGTAATCAGCGCAAAGGTAACCGTACGCCCGAACAGGCACGCATGCCGCTGCTGACATCGCAGAAGCTGCTAAGGCTTGGGCTGGACCATGTACTACTTTGCCACTACGCCGAGTCGCGGCCGGAGTGGAAGAAGTATTTGTTTATGGACGATCACGAGGAAGAATCGGTCCGGGTGGCTGCCTGAGGCTTTTCTCCTTTTGATGTTCTACTACTTGACGCGGCCGATCATTTGATCGGTCGTTTCGCGTTTGGCGGAGTAGTTTAACTGGATAAAATGCCGGCCTCATAAGCCGAAGACTGCAGGTTCGAATCCTGCCTCCGCAACCACTTAGTATTTACGGCTATTCAGTTATCGTTTTTGACCGGGATTCGCACTACCGTGCGTCTTATATAAAAGACGAAAGCGGTGGGAGAACATTCCCCGCCGCTTTCGTTTGTTTGCTTTGGGGATGGAATAATTATGCGGAAATATAAAAATGAGAACGAGATCTGCGAGTTGGTTGAGCGGTTTGAGAACTGCACCGTCAGCCGTGACGAATGGAAACACGCCGAGCACCTCGTCGTCGCTCTCTATTATGTAGAGAAACACGGGCTCGACGAGGCGATCGATAAAATGCGCTCGGGCATCTTTAGGCTGCTTGATTCGTTTGGCGTCGACCTAGAAAAGGAAATGCCATATCACGAGACTCTAACCGTGTTCTGGATGCGGACGGTGTTTGCATATTGCTTAATGCGGCCTGATGAGTCGCTATCAGAAAAAGCGAGCGGGCTGATCGCGTCCTACGACAAAGATCACCCGCTTCGCTTTTATTCTAATGCCCGCCTGTTCTCTAATGAGGCCCGCTCGATCTACATCGAACCGGACATCGCGGAACAAGAATTCGCGAGCTCGGAGACTTTTATTACGACGCAAGATACGCTTCCCATTTAGTGCGTTTAATTCCGGCGAAGATCGTTCCCTGCATGTTGTACTCGGATAGGCTTCGCTTTTGGTGTTGACCTTTGAAAGAGCCGTCGCCTTTTTTGACCGCTTGCGGTTCCATTACCCGGACAGTTGCCCATGGGCCATCGCCGGCAACCTCATACAGGATATTGACGTGTCGCTTAAGAGTCCCTGTGGTGGTATACGCGATGTACATAGGCCCAAGATCAATGAACTCGTTGGCTCGCCAATGTGTGAAATCACTCGCATTCTCAAAAACCAAACATTTCATCGCGTTCTCGTTTATGATGTGTTGGATGCCGGCGTCAGTCATTCCGCCAAGTGGTTCTCGCAGATGTTTGTAGCGGTCCCAGAGTTTGGTCTGCGATGCATTTATCGCCATTTCCGCCCTATACCACCATTTCAGACAAGCGGCCCAACAGGCCATGTCGTTTATCTGCCCGACCGGATCTACATATCTATATTTTTTAGTCATAAAAATATTCACCCTAGCAACTTTCATTGAACGGTCTGTACGTTGCTTTTTGCTGTCGCCGGTCTCGCGGTAGCTTCCTTCATCGTCTGAGCCAAAAGGGTATATGCCGCCGCCCACGCTTCCCTGGTCTCGTAATTGAATGCCGGCCCGAGGCCTTTGCCGAGCGTCCACAATAGGGCGGATCCGACGATCTGGTAATGGTGATCTTTGACACCATAATTTGCATGCCGGGCGCCAAGCGAGTGAAGAGCCGGGACAAGTTCCTCAAGGCGTCTCAGGCTTTTCACGGCCACGCCGATCATATGCATCAGCTTTAGCCCCTGTTCGCCTAGATCTCCCTTGAAGAGGCTCCGCAGCGACGGATCCATCTCGAATAACCGGCTATAGAATAACGCTGCTGCCTCGTCAGCTTTCGGTGCGATCTTTTCGAAGCTCGTCGTCACAAGTTGTATTTGTTCGTTTGTCATAGTGTTTACCTCCAACTAGCCGTCTGGAAGATCTATTCGTCACCGAACGGAAAATCAGCACTAAAATGATTGCAGAGATATGAAGGCAGATCCGGGTCCATTTTCAGATCCTCGTAGAACGAAGGGTAGAGGATGTAGTAGTCAATATTGAGCAAACAAATGGTATACACTCTACCCTGCTTCTTAGTGAAATATTTGTCCCCCTTGACTGCCGAGACCATGCCGTCAGAAACCAGGTTCCAATGCTTCTGATAGTCTTTGATCGCACGCCAAGTCTTACCGCCGAAGAGGCCGTCTGGTTCGAGGACCTTGCTGCGAGCAGATTTGTTGATGAAATACTGCACCATCATCACGTCAAGCCAATGATTTTTGTAGCCGTAGCCAACGTTGTCCTGAATGGCCCAGAAGGTATCGGTTGTTCCCGTCGAACTTAGTTGCGAGCGAAATGCGTCGCTTGTGATGGTATGTTTGTATGGCATGAACTTTCTCCGTACTTCGTATTTTAAGATCGGCTGTTTGGCCGGGACTCAGGATTCGCAAAGCCTTGCAACCCTCGCCGTCCGATGATGAATGCGGTCAAGCAGAAGAAAAACTATCATTCGCCCGCAAATTATTTTCTCGGCACGGTCGTTGTGCTAAATTTGGAGTATCCTTCCCACTTAGTAAATTGTTGGAATCTCGATGCCGGAGTCGAATTCACAGGACGTAACCGAGCTCCTCCGTAAATGGAGCGACGGCGACGCGGAAGCTCTCGAAGAGCTGGCTCCGGTCGTGTACGCCGAACTGCATAAGATCGCCAAACGGCAGATGCGGCGGGAGCGTGGTGGTCACACGCTCCAGACCACTGCCCTCGTGAATGAGGCATACGTTCGGCTGATCAAATGGAAGACCGCGAAGTGGGAAGACCGGGCACATTTCTTTGGCGTCTCGGCGCAATTGATGCGGAGGATACTTGTCGATTTCGCCCGGAAGCGGCCTAAGGCAGAGGGCGATTCGGTGATACTTGTCTCGGTCGATAAGGTTGACGAAGTAATGGAAGGCCGCGACCCCGACCTGATCGCGCTGGACGAGGCTCTGAACGAACTCGCGGTGTTCGATGAACGTAAAGCTAAGATCGTCGAGCTCAAGTTTTTTGGTGGCCTGAGCGTCGACGAAATGGCAGAAGTGCTTGGCTTGGCTCCGATAACCGTGATGCGCGAGTGGAAAAAGGCGAAGGCATGGCTATACCTTCGCCTAAAGCCGGAAGATTAATGGACGCGAACCGCTGGAAACAGATCGATGAATTGGTCGATGCCGCACTCGACGTCCCCGAATCAGAGCGCTCCGCTTTCATTGCGTCACGCGCCGCGGACGACGATGAACTTAAACAAGCCGCTCTTGACCTTCTTGACGCGCAGAAAGAATCCGACAGCTTCATGCAGCGATCGGCAATGCGAATAGCGGCCGACGCTCTCGCTGATGCTGAGACCGAAGTCTCTTCCTTTGCATTCATCAATAAGACGATCGCGACCTACCGCATCGAAAAGCTCCTCGGCGTAGGCGGAATGGGCGAGGTCTATCTGGCCTTCGACCAAAAGCTGAAACGGAAGGTCGCTCTCAAAATACTTCCCCCCGAATACGGATCAAACGACGAACGCGTAAAGCGTTTTGAAATGGAAGCCCGGGCGATATCTTCGCTGAACCACCCGGGAATCGTGACGGTCTTTGATGTCGGCAATTTTGAAGGCGTCAATTACATCGCGACCGAATTCGTCGAGGGAAAAACGCTTCGCGAGCTGATGGGCGAACGCTTCAAGCTAACGAACATTCTCGCCAACTCGATTCAGATATGTGATGCGCTGTCGGCCGCACACGCCAGCGGCATCGTCCACCGCGACATCAAGCCGGAAAACATAATGATCCGAACGGACGGCTACGCGAAGATACTTGATTTTGGATTGGCGAAGCTGACGGACGTCGGGCCGGAGAGCTTGGCGGATATGGCTGCGACTCGCAAAGGGACGATGATCGGTACTCCGGCCTATATGTCGCCGGCTCAGATAAGCGGCGAGTCTATTGACCATCGGACCGATATCTGGAGCTGCGGTGTCGTACTTTATGAATTTCTGACCGGAACGAATCCATTCAGGGGAGCGAATCGTCAAGAAACCTTTCAGGCGATCCTTTCTGCCGAACCGCGGCCGGTCAGCAGCGAAGTACAAGAGCTGCCTCCGGAAATGGATGCGATCCTGGCGAAGGCCCTGGCAAAAACTCCCGACCTCGGATACCAGTCTGCTGCTGACCTGCGTGCGGACCTGAAGCAGATTTTGCGACAGATCGATCATTATGATTCAGATTCGCTAAGCGGTTCAGCCAGCCGAAAGGCGATCGGAATGCGTTCGTCTTTGGCTGAGCTTGCATTGGCGGGCACGGCTTCGGCATTGCTGACGGTCGCAGCGATCTGGTTTCTTGCACAACCTCCTGTCTCTGCCAGAATCGAGGGTGCCGACTGGAAGCTCGCGGCCGTCACACAGCTTACGAATGATCCAGGAACTGAGTTTTATCCGAGCATCTCGCCGGACGGAAGCAATTATGTTTACTCCGCAAAGGTAAACGGCACCTGGGATATCTTGTTAAAGCGAGTCGGCGGTTCGAACGCACAAAACCTCACGCCTGATTCGCAGGCAACAGATACGCAGCCGGCTTTTTCGCCAACCGGCGACCGCATTGCCTTTCGTTCAGAAAGAAACGGAAGCGGTATCTACGTGATGGAGGCAACCGGGGAGAACCCCAGGCGGATCACAGATTTCGGCTTTCACCCTGCGTGGTCTCCGGACGGAAACCGGCTAGCTGTTTCGACAACGGGCCATGACCTTCCGGATACAAGGAATTCTATCAAGAGTGAGATCTGGATAGTCGACATTGCCAGCGGCGAGAAGCGATTGCTTACGGGTGCCGATGCGATGCAGCCCAGTTGGTCTCCGGACGGAAGATTTATTGCGTACTGGTTAATGCCCGAAGCCAGCGGAAGGCGCGATGTCGCAGTGATCCCGGCGGAAGGTGGCGAACCAAGCGTGATAACCGGTGACGGCACGACCAATTGGAATCCCGTTTGGTCGCACGACTCGCGATTTCTTTACTACGCATCAGACCGTCGCGGCAGTATGCAGTTTTGGCGCGTCGAGATAGGAGAAACCGGCAACGCTCTGGGTGAACCCGAAGCCGTAACCACTCCTTCAAAGTACGTCCGGCATTTGACCTTCTCGCGTGACGGCAAACGCCTGATGTTCGTTTCGACCGATAACCGCTCGAATATTCAAGGAATCAAATTCGATCCAAAGTCTATGCTGACGGCGGGAGATGCTTTCTGGATAACCAAAGGCGACCGGGAGGTCTCGCGTCCTGACCTTTCACCTGACGGAACTCGGTTCGTTTACAGGATGCCGCGTCGAGATCAGGACGACATTGTGACGATCGACGCTGAAGGTGCAAACCAGCGGGACGTGACCGACGATTCATTTTTTGACCGATACCCGCGTTGGTCCCCGGATGGGCGCAAGGTCGTGTTTACGTCCGACCGCAATGGCGGCTACGATATTTACACTATTAACGCTGACGGCACCGGCCTCGAACGGGTTACGACGAACAGTGGTGGCGCAACCTTTCCGCTTTGGTCACCGGACGGCAACCGCCTGATGTATCGGTTGAACCGTCGACATTATGTTGTTGACCTAACCGCACCTTTAGAGGGCCAGCAGCATAGCTTTATTACGTCGGACGAAGATCAAACTTCGCGGTTCGTTGCTTGGGATTGGTCGCCCGATGGCCTCAAGTTGGCCGGAACATTCAGCGGCTTGCCGATGCGGGTCGGCTACTTTTCATTCGAAAAAGAAGCATACTTCCCTCTCGCGGAAGCGACATCGTTTCCACGATGGCTGCCAGATAGCCAAAACATCTTGTTTGGAAGCGAAGACGCAGTCTCGATAGTAGACATCGCGTCAGGTAAGGTGACCAAACTTTTTCAGCCCACAGGTAAACTTTCAGACCTGGGTGTAAGCGAAGACGGAAAACTGATCTATTTCGTCATCCGAGAAGAAGAATCCGACATTTGGCTGTTAGATCTTACTGCCAATTAACCACACAGTTGCGTTCTAAAGCCGAACGCTTGCTTAACTATCGGTCATAACAAATAATAACCCTAAAGGTAGCCTTTTCTGGATTCGAAGCCGGCTTCGAATAGCCTAAATTTATGCTTAGATTTTTCAATACTTTAACGCGGAAGGTGGAAGAATTTCATCCGTTGGAAGACGGAAAGGTGAAGATGTATATCTGCGGGCCTACGGTTTGGAATTTCGCACATATCGGCAATTTCCGAACGTTCGTATTTGGCGATGTGCTTCGGCGGTATTTGAAATTCAAAGGTTTTGAGGTAAAGCATGTCTTTAATCTTACCGACATCGACGACCGAATAATTAAGGAAGCCGCGGCAAAAAATATCAGTATTGATGAATTTACGGCTCCGTTTATCGACGCATTCTGGCAGGACTTCGACGCCCTGGGAATGGAACGCCCGGAAGTGACGCCGCGGGCAACGCATCATATTCAGGAGATGATCGAGATCATTACGGCTTTGCTTGAGAACGGCAAAGCGTACGAATCCGAGGGCTCGATATATTACCGCATCACGGCCTTTCCGGATTATGGAAAGCTGTCGAAGATCAATTTCTCGGGCAACATTCACGGAGGGAGCGAACGCATTGATACCGATAAATACGACAAGGAGGACGCGAGAGATTTTGCGCTTTGGAAGCTCGTCGGCGAGGACGAAGAGCCGGGCTGGGACGCTCCGTTTGGCCGCGGACGGCCGGGCTGGCACATCGAATGTTCGGCGATGGCGATGAAGTATCTTGGCGAGACATTTGATATTCACGCCGGCGGCATGGACCTACAGTTTCCACACCACGAGAACGAGATCGCCCAGAGCGAAGGCGCGACTGGGAAGCAGTTTGCTAATTACTGGATACACAGCGAATTCCTTAAGATCGACGACGTTACGATGTCGAAATCAAAGGGAAATTTCTTTACGTTTCGCGATCTGCGGGATCAAGGTTATTCGGCACTCGCGATCAGATACCTGCTGCTCTCCGTGCCGACGCGAAAGCAGTTGAACTTCACATTCGAGGGATTACAGGGAGCCGAGGCGACGGTCGAACGGCTTCGGAATTTTCGCGGATTGGTTCGCGATGCAAAGGTGACGGACGGAAGCGATGAGAAAACAGCCGCGGCGATCGCGAGATCACTTGCGGATTTCGAGGCTGCGATGGATGACGATTTCAATACAGCGTCGGCCCTCGCTTCGATACATGACCTCGTCCGCGAGATCAATACCGTCATCTCGACTGACAGCTTGAAAGGGGATGATCGTGTTGCCGTCCTCGACGCAATCGACAAGTTCGATTCGGTCTTCGGCATTTTCGGCTCGGAAGAAGATGAGTTACTGGACGCCGATATCGAGGCATTGATAGAGGAACGCCAATGTGCCCGCCGTGACCGCGATTTCGCCCGCTCCGATGAGATCAGAGACCAACTCGCGGAACAAGGAATCATTTTAGAAGACACGAAAAACGGTGTTAGGTGGAAGCGAAAATGAAGCTATTTAAGATCGCACCACTAATCTTTTTGATTTTGTTAACTGCGTGCTCCAATTTCGACAGGCTTTATTCTGAGTCGCAGAATGGAAAGAGCGGAACTGAGATAACGGCGACAGGTGTTTTTGATCTTAAAGTCATTTGTATGAATGCGGGTCCAGAGAATATTGTCGAAGACGACCATTGTGAAGGTTATTTCAGTGAGTCTGCTCAGCCGCTTGCAAGGTCGGTCGAGGTCGACTTGATGATTTGCTCTGAAAGTTTAGCGACGAACTGCATCGACCCGTTACCGAAGAGTGCACCGCCGGAAGTAATTGTAATTAGGGACAACGGCGGAAAAGAGATAGGTGCCTGGTCGTCATCCAGGATCCGATTTATAACTAAACGTTCGGGAAAAAAGACTCGGTTTCAAGTACGAGAGATCTATTGAGGCCTACGCTTATAGCGTCACGGCTGAGCAAAGCTTTCCATCGATGCTTGTGTATTGCAGATTCACGGATTTGAACGTGTCGGTGTCGCGGCAGTAGGAGAGGCAGGTGTCGAACGGCTTTGAATAGATGTGGACGCTGACGGCGCGTTCGTTGAATTCGGCGAGGTTCAGGATCTGATGGATCGGCTCTTCGAGCTCGACCTTGGCGGCGAGGCACTCGGCAAGGTCAAAGGTATCCGTCTCGACCAACTTACAATAGCCGCGAGATTCGTCCATCTCCTCGACCGCAAAATTCTGCCCGCGTAACTTGCCAACCGGAACCGTCATCCAGCAACGCTGTTCGGAGTGGTTGTGAACACGCGAGACCTGCCCTGCGTCCCAGCAGATCACCATTAGCTCGAACTGATCATCCTTATAAACCAGATTGCGTGTGTAGCAGATTTTGCTCCAGTGA
>JBBQTV010000159.1:0-8779 GCA_038212935.1 Pyrinomonadales bacterium
CGAAGCGAGATGCTGCCGCTTGTCGTGGTCAGGTTTAGGTTGCAGCTCTCACCAGTACCGAGAGTTGCCGCAAGATTTTTGGCCCGCGTATCCTCATTCCGATAGATAAATTTCAGCGGCATTCCTGTTTCGAACGAACCAAATCCATACGAAGCTACGATCTTGCACGAAGAAGCCTCCGGAATCGTAAGGCCGATCGACCCGTTCGACGTCTTAAAATTGTAGATACCGCCCGCCAAAAACCCGCCGTCAAACACTACCGAACCCGTTATGGTATTTGCCTCTATCTGGCGATGAGAGACCTTTTGCAGCGAGATCGCGCCGCTGTTCGTCTTTGACCGAAACAGATCCCCGATCTGACCCGGAGCCACATCGTATGCGAAGATGTTTCCTGTCGTGCTATCAAGCATGATCGCCCCGCCCGAATTCTCTACTAACAGGTCACCCTGCAATGCTGAAGCCGCGATCCCGCCGGGTATATTGCGAAGCGCAATGTTTCCCTCAACTATCTTAATCGCGACCTTTTTTATCGTATCGATCACAACATCGGCTGAGCGGCCTTGAACGTTGAGCGTCGTACCACGCGGAACGTCGATCTCCACCGAACTACCCGAAATGCACTCTGACGCAGGCCCCATTTCTTCAGTGCCCGCTGCGGTCAGCCAGACCCAGCTTGCCTTACCTGACTGTTGATTTTTTTCCAAAATCCGAGCGGTCACCTTTCGGCCCGATCGAACAAAGACCCTTATCTCTTCTCGGTCCCATCCATTTACTTTAAGGTCACCCTCGCTGACACAGAACTTCAAATTTACATTGGCGTCCGCCGCGACTTTAAGGTCGGATACGATACCGTTAGGCACTGGCGGTGGCGGCGCACGTACGATCACCCTAGGGCCGGGAAACCGTACCGGAGGTTTCGGCGTTACTGGAGGTTCGGTCTGTGCAATCGCAGCCACAGGAAACATCGTTATCGCGATTCCCAGGCAAAGCCCAACTATGAATTTTCTTACCGTGGTCTCCATTAAATATCTTCAGCTCAACTATCGAAGGCTTGCCATTAATTCATCCCGCTGCGCGACCGAATTCAACAGGTCGATCTTATCCTGATACGACGAATAGAGGAGCTGTTTGGCGCTCTGATTATTCGGATCACGCCTTACGACCTTCTGCATACGGTCGATCGTGTCATTTACGACCGCCAGATCGCGTTCGAAGGCGATCCGCGAAGAAGGAGGAAGCACTCTATCTTTCTGGGTGTCGACCGATTCTTTCAGATCGGCGATCGTCCGCATATATGTTTCTTCACCGGGAATGTACTGCAGCGTCATTGCCCGCGGGCGCCCAGTTGTTCGCGGAGCCCTTCGCTCCGGAGCCGAGGAATAATTTGCCCGCTCAGCCGTTGGTATGCGTACCGGAACCGAGCTAACCTCTGAATCGGCTACTGTCGTCCTAACAGTTTCGCCAGGCGAGGTCGCCACTGGACGCGTCGGGGCTGCAGTTGGTACGGATGGGCGAGTGGCGTCGGCAACGAGGTCAGCCGGATCATTGAAGTCCGAAACCGAGCGAACACTCCATACAACCGCAAGCATTCCAACCACTACCAACACGCCTGCGGCTGCCATCGATGGGCCTGAAAGCTGCAGCGAAAGCATCGCTAAAGCCCGGTGCCACAAGGATGCTCGTTCTCTTTCTTCCGATATTGACTCGTTTATTCGGCTCCAAAGCCTCTGCGTCGGGACAAGGGTGTCAAGGTCGCGGTCAAGCGCTGAGAATACGATCGCCGATTCGTCCTCGGCCTGAGCAAGCAAAAGCGTACAAGGGTCACAATCCTCGATGTGTTCCGAGATCATGACAGTTTCTTCTGCCGAGGTCTCGCCATCCAGAAATGCCTGGATAATGCCTATGTCAATGCACCCTTTCATCGTACTGTCTCCTTGCCCGCCTTGCCGTAAAATTTCAAAAACTCTTGTCTAGCACGGGCTACGTAGGTCCCGATACTCGTTTCGTTCAGATCCAGGCTCTCTGCGATCTCGCGATATGACAACCCCTGTTGCTTTAAAACCAAACAACTTCGCAGGGGTTCACGCACCTTGCCAAGCGCCCGGCTAACATCGCTCAGCTCACTTTTCAGTTCATATTCCGATTCGACCGAAAATACGTCATTTCCTTCCGTTTGTTTGACGTAATTTTCGTCCCTCGTGTTCGCCCTGTTATTCCCGCGTACCGTATTCTTCGCCAGGTTCAACGCAACTCTGATAAGCCACGGACGAAGCATTTCGCCGTTTTCGATCACGTCCAGATTCTTGTACAGCCGTATGAAAACTTCTTGGGTGACATCCTCCGCCAGGCCGGCGTCACGCACGACGGACCTTGCTGCGCGAAACACGGTACGATGGTGAAGCGAAAATGCCTCTTCGAATTCTATCGTCTCAGTTTTCGCCGCGGCTGAAGCCTGTTCGGACATTGAGTCCACGCAAATTTCCGTCACTTTGCTCATTTTCAGCATCATCAAATGCTTTCTCACCTAAAATACACCACAAACTGAGTATTTGTGACAACCGACGGGGCTAGATAGAAATTATTTGTACGCGGCCGGCTATTTCCTCCGGAACGTCCGCATTTTTGGCTGGTGAAATCACGATCACTGAGCTTCGTTCGTCCTCGTCCGAGGTTCCCAACAATTCATTTGTACCGAATCTTTGTCTTTCCTCGTTCAGCACCCGGGACTCGGCGACCGCTAGCCGACGAAGCGAACTATGAAGATGGCGGACGCCTGTCCCAAATTCGCCCGCCTCGCCGCCGATTATCAGTTTGACCTCGGCCCGCTCTTCGGTGATCTCGGTGAGAATGGCGGCCGCCGTACTGACCGCTGTCTCAAACCTCTCCGATCGTAACGGCGATCTCCCCTCCCGTTCCGCCTCAAGCTTCTCGCGAAGTGTCATTTGCGGCCCTTCGGGCAGAAACAGGTCATCAACGAACAATGTGATCCGTCGGTCGTCCTCCGCGGCAAATTCGCGTACGATCAAATGCCGCGACCGAGCGGTGGCTTTCCAATCAACCGTTCGAAGGTCATCATTTGGTCGGTAATCCCTGAGAGCGAGCAGGTCCTGTCCCGAACCTTTTTTGAAGGCAACAAGTTTTCCCGCATCTAGCGTCGGCGTATCTACGCCATCATGGATCTGCAGAATCCGCGGAAAAACGATCAGTTCAGTCTCCTTGGCCGCCAGCCGACGGCGATGCCGAAAGAAGGCGAAGGGAAACTTGGTCGATATCTCGAAATCCTTTATCAGAAAACGCCCGCGTTCGGGAAATACATGAAGGGTACGGTTTTCGATCAGTTCGTTTCGTGGAACATAGACGAAGTACTCGAGGGTCCGACGAACCACCGGAGCGGCCGCAAGCCGGCCTGCGATAAAGCCCGGCAGCACACTGCGGAGTTCGTTCGCCGCAACAGATTCTTCTCTTTCCTTTCCGCGAACCTCGGCAACGATCGAGTAGCTCGGAATAAACCGCTTACGATTATGGAGGCTTACCAGAATTGGCGTCTCTTCGCCCGCGAAGATAGTCTCGGGAAACCGCATCTTAACGTCCAGCTTTTTAAGCATGAGGGCACCGACAAGAAATCCGACGATCAACGCGGCCGCCAAAAATGAAAGCACAAGAAAGAGGAGGTTATTCCCGGTATTCCATGCCGAAAATCCAACGATCAGCAAAAGGCCGAGCACGATCGCTCCGCCCAGAGTAAAGTCGAAAGGTAAATTCAGCTGCGAAGCTTCCTTACTTGCATTTCGAGCCAGCGGCGGGACGACAAAGATGAGGATCAAAAGAACGAAAACGAGAGAAATCCCGGCCGCCAGGGCCGCAAGGCGTGGACGTCCGTTCCAATGAGCGAGCAGCGTAAACCCCGAAAGGCCGATACCGCCCCCGATCACGATAATTCCAAGCAGCGCGTTACGAAGGTCGCGGAAGCTGAACAACTGATTGAGCGACCTTAATTTCACGATTCCAGATCCGCCACCGGGAAAAATGCTACACCGGCACCATCGTCGACCTCAGTATCTCCTGCAGCGCGTTCTCCGCTTCGCGGGTTCGGTTCTTGAGGCCGGACGCACGCGAATTAACGATAACGCGATGGGCAAAACACGGCAGAACGAGACGCTTGATGTCATCGGCGATACAATAATCCCGCCCCTCGATCATTGCTAGAGCCTGTGCAGAACGGAACAGCGCTAACGAACCGCGTGGGCTGATGCCAAGCTCGAGAGCATCGCTCTTTCGCGATGCATCGACGATGTTCAGCAAATAATCGACAAGTGCTTCGTCGAATCGGACCCGCGTTACCGTCTCCTGGAGTGTCAGGATCTCCGCCTGCGAAAGCACCGGCCTGACCAGTTCCAACGGATTGACGCGTTCGCGATCGCGAAGGATCGACCGTTCGTCCTCCTGGCTCGGGTAACCCATGTGAAGCCGAAGCATAAAGCGGTCCAACTGCGATTCGGGCAGCGGATATGTTCCGTGGTGTTCCGACGGGTTCTGGGTCGCGATGACCATGAAAGGCTGCGGCAATCGCCGCGATACGCCCTCGACGGTCACCTGCTCTTCTGCCATTGCCTCAAGCAACGCGGACTGCGTTTTGGGCGTTGCTCGGTTGATCTCATCCGCGACAACGAGGTTCGAAAAGATCGGTCCGGGCTTCCAATCAAACTCGCCGGATCTCTGATTGAAGATCGAAAGTCCGATCACGTCTGAGGGCAGCAGGTCCGAAGTAAACTGTATCCGCTGGATCGAAAGGTCCAGCGCTCTAGCGAGTGCGATCGAGAGTGTCGTCTTGCCGATTCCGGGAACGTCCTCGATAAGCAAGTGGCCACGAGCAAAGAGCGGAATGAGAGCAAACTTCACCGTATCTGCCTTACCGCGGATAACCCGCTCGACGGCAGTCTGCAAAAGTGCGATCTGCGACCGTGTGTCCGGCACCGGCGTTGTCATGGCTGATGGAGTTTCCAATTTCGTTTCTATCGAGTCTCTCATTGGTGGTCGATCTGGTGTGAATGCTATGCCCGCCAACCGTATCGTTCGCCCAAGCATCTTTTATTCTACAAGATAATAGATGCCGTCCGCACTATAAAGTTTGCGAACACTTGCTGGTACAAACGCCCGATTTGCAAATTCGTGCCAAAAACATCTAAACTTTTGAAACTTCACCAATTCAGTGTCGTGAACCGATGAGAAGGAGATCTAGTACATTTATGAGCAATTTGAAAGCAAGTTTAAAGAACCAGAAAGGTTTTAATCTCATCGAGCTGATGATCGTTATCGCCATTATCGGCCTGCTTATTGGCGTCGGAGCGATCGCGTGGGGAGCAATGATCCGGTCGGGTAATGAGACCGCCGCAGCCCAGACGCTTGACCGTATCCGCACGTATCAAGCACAGTTCGCGTCACGAAACCGGGGCAAATTTGGGACGTTCGATGACTTGGTTCGAGTTTCAGGCCTAGATGAGAATTTTGCAGGTGAACGGCCGGTCGTCAACGGATACATCTTTACATTGACCCTTGAAGAGCCTTCCGACGCACGGCCCGGCTTTTATGCGATCAATGCAGATCCGCAAGTCGGCGAAGGCGTTACCGCAACCGGAACGAGGCATTTCTATACCGACTCGTCGATCGGAACCATAAAAGCGACTGACGAAAACCGGCCCGCGACCGCCGAAGACCAATCGATGTAACTAAAAGCCAACGCCGACTTAGCTCAGTGGTAGAGCACTCGCTTCACACGCGATAGGTCAGAAGTTCAAATCTTCTAGTCGGCACCAATTATTGCAATCATTTACGGGCATTTCTCAGTGCCCGCTTTTTGATTCCCACCTGGATTCCCACCAATGAGAGCAAGATTCGCTGGATCTTTCTTTAGAATCAGAACTCACGACCATAGTACTCAAGGCCGTTGCGGAATCACTCGCAGGATTTCGATTTACGAAACATTGCAGATGTGTCCCTCGTTCCGTGTGGAATTCCGCGAGCCGCTCAACACCGTCCTCCATGGCATTTTTTGAATTTCCTCCCTGTCCCGCAAAAACACGGCTCGTTGGGTTTCGGCAATCTGGACGGCACGACGGCCGCAATCAGCGGCTCCGCGCCGATCAGCCGTTCTATGAGCAGGTCCCGCCTCCAAGGTTCGTCGACGTAATCGATCCATTCGAAAGCAGAAGTCTTATTACCAGGCGCGACCGCCAGTGTGAACGTCCTCGTCGCTTTATGCCTGTACTTTTCTATCCTGGAAATCTCTTTCGAACGTTCGACAAAGACGTTGGCGGGGACACCGGTCGCAGCTATTCCGACGACTAGTACGTCACCCACAAGAAGGGCCTGCCGGCGGATGTTGCCCCAAGTAAGCTTCGCCGTGCGAGCCTCCTGGAGGAGTTGCATGATCGCCTGCAAAACATCGTCGGGCAAATTGAGGATATTGAACGCCAATTCGCGCGAAGGATCATCATCGGCGGAGCGAAGCTGCCATAGTATCGCTTCAATCTCGGCCGGGATCTTGAGCCTGATCTCGGGCCCCTTTTCTATCAGGCCGCGCCGGAACATCATAAGTTCGTCGAAGACGGCTGAAAATCCGTTGATCCAAACGGCGTTGGGTGCAGTGCCGCCTTGCTTCTCCCAGAAGTACGGACGTGCGAACCGAGTATCCAGGTATGCCCCAAGGAAATCCAGCTCATCCACTAGCAAGCTGACTTGGAGCTGCTGAACCTCTAGCCTTTTCTCGAGGTAATGGAGAAATACATCGGGGTGTTTTGCGAATTCCGTCACAAAGTCGAGGTCGGCGATTGAGATTGAGAACGGATAATCGCCTTTAGTGAAAAGATTCAGATCCTGAAACACCGCGAGAGTGGTAGCGAGGCCCGCGAGTTGATGAAGCGAAACGGTCATGAAAAAGGTCTTCTTCAGCGCCGCTTTGTCGATCGAAAGCTTTCGCCCCGTCTTGATTTCGGTGAATACCGGATGAGGCGTCGCCTCGATATAGTCCGATGCACGTTTGGCCTGCTCGAAGGCGTCTTGAACATTCTTTTTAATATCCGTGCGGAGTCGCCCCACGTCCCCGAGCTGGATGTTACACTCGAACATCCAAACTAAACCGGCGATGCCTAACCGGCATCGCCGGTTTTGCGCGTTCTTTTGCTTAGCTTTTACCGCAAGGTGCAGTCGTTCCAGAGGCGGTCGGGGCAAGTGAAAAGTTCGGGTGCCATCTCGAGGGGTCTGCTGTTCGATGGCCTGGTCGAATATCGAAAGCAAATGGCAGCCAAGGAGGGCTCGAAAGTTGATTAGAAATCAAAACATCAAAAAACCGGGGCTGGATGAACCGAGCCCCGGTCGCTGCGAGAATCGTACACTCATTACGGATTGGCAGCAAAAACCAAACCAGTTACATCCTCGTTCACGCTGATCACCTGCGAGTCTAGGGATAAACTCCGATGCCTAGCGTTAGCTGTGTACCTCTGTCCAGTCGCACTCCCTCGAATACGGAGTTTCCGAACGGACTCGTCACCGCATTTCTCGCCTCACCTTTCGAATTGACGATCGTCACGTTCGCACCATAAACGGCTCGCCCGTTCGAATCGACCACTTGCCCCGATACCTTCGCGGGAGCGCTCGTCGGTGCTACGCTTCCGAAGGCTGTCCAGTCGGAGAACGTTGACACGCCGTTCGCCTTGAGTGTGTTGGCCTCAGCGTTGACCTGGGTCGGAACCGGATTAAAGACGCGTCGTATCTCTGCAATGTCAGCGACGATTCGCTGAAGATATTCTCGGGCACATCTCCGTCCAGATACCGAAATCCAGGGTTTGCGGTCAGATCGCCCGTTTCCGTAATTCTCCAGTAGCGTCCGAGTGCAACCTGGGGTTCGGGCGCGTTCGAAAGTTGTCCGTCCGAAAGGGTAGCGATATTTAAGTGCATACGACAATGTGATTACCTTCACCGCGACCCGCCTCCTCTCTTTCCGGGTTGACTCGAATTCCGATGAGCGTTTACAAGAACGGTTGCCTATTGTTTTGTGTTGTTATACACTGTTATCTACAAGCGGGGCTTTACTCGCTCATTCCCAAATCTTTACTCTCAACTTACCTGCCGAATTGAACGATTCAGGAGCTTCCACCAAATGAACCGACTCTTTATTCTCTCACTCATTACTGTCGCCGCCATCCTGTCCTTAGGTTTCTATTCTTCCACCACTTCCGGAAAAGACATCAAACTCGTCAGATCCGAAAACGCGGTTCCCGGTCGCTACATTGTCGTCCTAGATGAGAAAGCAATGGCTGCTAACACCGACCATTATCAATCGGAGTCCGCTGCTCTCGCCGTTGCCGACCAGTACGCTGCCAACGTAGACAAGGTCTACACAAGCGCTCTTAAAGGATTTTCCGCAGAGATGTCTGCCGAACAAGCTCGCGAACTTAGCCGCGACGATCGTGTTTTGTATGTCGAAGAAGACGCTGTCGCGTACGTCAGCAGTTCGACGACCCCTTCTGATTGGGGACTCGACCGTATCGATCAACGAGATCTGCCGCTTAATGGTGCATTCATGTACGCCCAAACGGGTGCAAATGTAAATGTCTATGTTATAGATACCGGTATTCGTCCCACACATCAAGAGTTCGGCGGAAGAGCTTCGGCCGTGTTCGACGCCCTGACCGATGGCCAAAATGGCATCGATTGTCACGGTCACGGAACCCACGTGGCGGGAACGATCGGGAGCTCCACCTACGGAGTTGCTAAGAATACA
>JBBQTV010000160.1:0-8688 GCA_038212935.1 Pyrinomonadales bacterium
CAGCAACAGGTCGATCTCCTGCGAAAAATTAATGTGCGCGATCGGGTCCGGATTCGCACGGTCATAGTCATCGACGATCACATGCCGATCCGTCAACGCCCGAAACGTCAACGGCTGCACGAACTCCGTCGCGTGCCGCGTCATCGCCACCGAAACCTCGCAGCCCGCCTTCTGCAAAGACCGCATCACCTCGACAGCCTTATAAGCCGCGATCCCGCCCGAAACACCGAGCCCTATTCTTGGTGGGTCTTTTATTCCCATACAAAACGTTTCGCTCCAGCAGTAATGCCTATTTGTTCATCGCCCATAAGATAACGCTTCGATTGCTCTCATCGATGGTCAGCAGTGTTCGCCAATCAGGACTCCAGTTTGCTATCCGTCTTCGAAACGATCTTTCCTTCCGCTTTGGGTCTTTCTTGCCAGCTTCAAAAAGGACCGTGCCGTCGGCCGGATCGAAGACCCTGACGTTTTCGCCGGAGACAGAAAGCAGAAGCCCATTCGCCTGATTGAATCGGAAGATCTCATAATCGATTGCGACATTAAGATTCGGGAAATCCGGGTGGTATCGAGATAGCCAAGTTGTTTTACGGTTCCAGACTGCCTTTTCCGTACTGAGATTCCACACACTCACTTCCTTAAGAACATCATTAAATACGAAATATTTTCCATCAGGACTCCACGGTTCTCCAAAACCTCTTTCCGTCTTCATAAATGCCCGAGCACCGACGGAGTAACCAAATCGTTTCAGTTCATTCGGACCCTCCAACGATAGGATTTCCCTTCCTGTTTCAACATCAATGATCTTGATCATTCGCGGCTTTGGGACAAGGATCGCAATACTTTTCGAATCTGGACTGAAGCCGACAAACTGAATATTACCGGTCTCCTTAGTATCTATGAATGAGTACAATGGCTTCGAATCGTCGTCGGCACGCCAGCACGTCACACCTACAGACGACGCTATTTGCCCACACATGTATTTACGATCAGGACTTTCACCGGCAAAGGATGAATAGACCGGAGAACTCGTGTTCGTCAAATTATGGTCGAAACCTTTTTCGACCTTGCCCGAATCTATATCCATTATCCTGATCGGTTTTGTACCTTCTTTATAAAAGAAACTTCCAATAAGTTTTTCTCCGGACGATGAAAAGCCTAAATAGCGCAGTTCCCCGAGGGGTAAACGTTCGGCTCGTATCGTTTTCCCATTCTTATCACGGATAGAATAGGCCATCTCCGACGAGGAAAATTTTGTTTCCGCTCCTCCGACGGTGAGAAGTCTGTCACCCAGCGCATTCCACTCCGCGGCATGGACACCGTTGAGCTCGTCCAATACCGCAACGAGTTTGCCGGAATCTGCATCCCAAATTCGAGCAACGGCTCGATTACTAAATTTTCGCCCAAAATGGAGAATGTGCGAGCCGCCGGGCTGCCAATGAAATTCTTCGCCCTCTTTTAAATAGTCTGTCTCTCCCTCAAAAGTAGCTAGTCTTTTCCCACTTTCAGTGGAATAGACCTCGGCAATTTTGCTGGCGACCAAAAGCAGTTTTGTGCCGTCAGTATTAAACCTCGCGATCCGGATAAGTTCGGAGCTATCGCTAAAAGAAATTCTCAATCGTTCCGAAAACATGTTCGACGAACTTTGAGAATCCGATTGCTGAACAAAAAGCACCAACATGCTCGCGAAAGCGACCGTAGCCGCCCTCAACCAGCCATTCCCGCCCGAAATACCTAAACCTATTCGATACTTGCCCATATAAAAAGCCCGAGAAACGAGGAACAGAAGGCCGCCGCCTACCATTATCACTTATCCGTTATTCCGGAATCTCCCATCCGTACCCATCATCATTGATGATTTTACATCAAATCCGCCCGATACCTATGCTAAACTGTCTCCTAACCCAAGGCTTCGCCTACGATTTACCTCGACCGTATTATGGAAAAAGTTTTAAGCCGATTAGTTCTTCTCATGTTCGCTATTGTTCTTGCGGGTTCGATTTTCATGAATTGGCCGGACGCCGAGGTGCGAACGGTCGATGCTCAAACCTCATCGTCCAATTCCATATCGTCCAATTCCAACGCTGCTTCGCCAACTCCTAAGGTTATTGACGACTTCGTGCCGGAATTCGTCGGCCTTCCTGATTTTGGCGAAGGCGACGAGGCCGTTACGGGTGCTTCGCAAGCAAAACTTATCGACATTTCCGAGTTTCAGTCGCCGGAAGAACAATGGCCGAGCTATAGTCGAGATGATTTGGACGTTAGTTCAGGGGAAACATGGCTGGGGCTTTATGCGTCAAAAGGCCAACTGCAACTCGCATCAACAAAGGTTACTCGTTCACCGCGAAAAGGCTATATCGGTCCGGGTGACCAACCATCCGATTGGCTAAAATACGAAAGAAAGGGCGAACTTTTTTTTCTGGTCAAGGATATCCCGGAGCTGAAACCGGGAAAGGTTACGACTCTTTATAGACAACCGAATAAACAACAGATGGCCGATCCGAAGGATTATGAACTTTCCGATGGATATCGCCGCGAGTTCGTTCTTGGTCAAGAGACTTACATTCTCCGCACATCCCATGGCATAACCAGAGACGGATTAAAGGCTGTCGTCTTAGTCCTTGAAAAAAACGGTGTTAGCCAGGTAATCGATAAGAACTTTCATTCACCGGCCGAGGATAGAGACATAGTTGGCCGCCTCTTTTGGGCAGGCGACCTAGACGGTGATGGAAAGCTTGACCTTTATACTGATTGGTGGAATGAAAAGGGCTCCATTACAACCATACTCCATCTTTCAACCTATGCGTCTGACGGCGATCTAATAGGCCGCGCTGCGACGTTCAGCTCGTCCGGCTGCTGAAGTTTCTAAAAAAGCGATCACCCTTCTATAGATGAAACCCGAAGTTCTTTCTTCCAAAACAATTTACAGCGGCAAGGTTTTTGATGTTCGGGTGGATGAAATTCGCGAGGGCGAGGTCGTCTATGAGCGGGACATCGTCGTGCATCCGGGGAGCGCGGTCGTGGTGCCGGTGTTTGACGACGGGACTGTCGGGCTGGTGCGGCAATACCGCCATGCGGCTGAAAAGCATCTCCTGGAAATGGTAGCCGGAGGGATCGAGCACGGCGAATCGCCCGAGACGGCCGCCCGTCGCGAGCTCGAAGAAGAACTGGGCGTCACCGCCGAACGCCTTAAAAAGATCTCAGAATTCTACGTCTCGCCCGGTTTCGTTACGGAAAAGATGCACGTCTTTCTGGCGACCGGGCTGACCGAGGTCGGCCAAAAGCTCGAGGCCGACGAGATCCTCACCATCGAACGCCACACCTTCGCCGTCCTGCTCGAAATGATCGCCCTCGGCCACATCGAAGACGCCAAGACCATCATCGGCATCACCCTCGCAGCCGAACACGAACACACCGCCGCCCAAACCGACCGCCTTCCTTCATCTATCCACGCTCCCGATTAGCTCGCGGTGGTAGCTCCTCCGCCGAATTTAGGTCCAGCACCAGCATCGGTTCCCTGCCGTGTATCTCCTCGCGTATTTCCCTGAAAACCAGCGTCCGCTCGACCTTTATCCCAAACTGGATCAGCAGCTTCCGTGCCCTGACGACCTTCATTTTCTTGTCACGCCCATACGCCCCAACCGGAAAGTTCTGCTCGCTCGACGGAGACTTCACCGCAATGCAGCGTGTCACGGCGTCGTACATCAGCGTCACGTTCCACGGCGAACCGATCGCCTTAAACGCCTGCGCGTTCAACGCGATCTCGCCCCGCCTATTCAGCGAAACATACATCCGCGGCTCCCGATATCCGCCCCGCGGCTTCCAATTCTCAGCGATCTGCCAACCGCTCGTCACTTCGCCCTGTTCACCGCCACCGAAACGGTCTCTCGCAAACTAAGTTTCAACACGCCGTCGCCGTCCACCTCCGGCCTGACGAATCGCTGCGTCGCCGGTATGCTGATCCGGTAATGCCGGCAGAATGGCGAACCGTGTATCGCCCATCCGGTCTGCTTCTTTACCACCTCGAAATTCTCAGGCGAACGCCCGCTCGCCGGCTCCACCGCGATCGCGTCTTCCTCGCGGTTATAATAAAGTGCAACCGCCTCGGGCTTGCCAAACGCCCGATACGCCAGCGTATTCATATATATCAAGCCCTTCCAGTTTATCGTCACCCGAAGCGCACCCTTCCCCTGCCGGACCGGCCCACCCAAAAACTTGTCCCATTTCCTATCCAACGCCATAAATGACCTCCATCATTAAACTGATCGGCGTCGCACCCGCAACACCACGTTTCATTTATAGCACACTCGTTTCACAAGATGCAACAGTCAAACGAATCGATCGCTCGCATCCTCTATCTAATTACTTTTTTGTTAATGGGATAAGAGTCTGCGGAGCAGACCGCAACAACTTTGGCTCGAGGTGGAGTGCAAGGGACACAGAATTAGTGATCAATGACTGTCGATAAGGTTGTACCCACCCCGAATAACTATCTTCTTTCCGGCAGCAATATCTTTTCAGACTTGTAGGAGATATGGCCTTGGTTATTCAGCAGTAGGTCACCGCTGTTTTTCCATTTATCCCGAAGTGAAAGAAGGCGTTCCTGATTCTCCGCGTCTAGTTGGCTTCCGAACTCGTATTCTATAGCTAGTTCCGAATGATCAAATTCGATGTCTATCTGTCTGTTATAGCAATCCCGAGCAAACTTGGGCTCCGGCGTTATCGTCGCCACAAAGCCGCTTCTTAGCTGGATCGTCTCTTGAAACTCAAAGTATCTGCCCGGACCGACAATAAATCCGATGGTCGGAGGAGGAAATTCGAAATCCATCTTGTTGAACAAATAGCGAACCTCGTCATTGTAAACGGATCTGAAATGGGATTCGGTGTCACGCGTTATTCCACTCAAATATCGATGTAGGATTCGGGTAGATGTGCTCGCCCCGGCTTCATCTCCACTTGATTTCCCGGAGAATCGAACATTCCTCGAGAAAAATTGTGTTGGTTTGAGAATGATCACCTCAGAGTTGCCGTCGTTTCGAAATTGAAACTGTAGTTGAACAGAGGCAACCGCCTCGCCCCCAGCGCATAAGCCTTTGACCTCCAAGACCGTCCCCGATATCGACAAATTCCTCTGCCCAACAGCGTCGACCGCACCAACCCCGCCGAGCAAAGCGATCAGGAACAACGTTCGAAATATTTGTCTAGATGTCCTCATGCGGTGAACTCCTTCACCCCAGGAATTATTAATTATTAATTGAAAAATTAATAATTAACATCGTTAACAGCCTGCCGAGTCGAAACCGGCGACGCGTCGGACGAGTTTCCCATCGGCGGCCGGTCGCGAAAGATAAAGGTGCGAACCGAAGCCTCCCTTTTCGAACCCGTAGTCCGAAAAATAGAGATCCAGCTTTCCGTCGCCGTCCATGTCTCCGGCCCAAATAAGGTCACCGATTATGTTGTAAAGCGTATTGTGGTCTTTGTAATAATGGTTGAACGTAACCGTTTGAGTCTTGCCTGATGATTCGAGCATTAAAACATTTACTTTGCCGCCGTCACGTTGAAGCCCTGTGGTAACGCGGAGCACATAGTTGTTGTCACCTAAGCGAAACGTTCCTTTGTATCCACCTTCTAACGAAACGCGATCATGAGTGTGTTTGCTCGAAAACAGAGTAGTAACCTTGCCGGGTTTAAGCTGGGGCACGCCGTTGACCAGAAAAATAAGTTCCCCTTTGCGTTCGTATTTTAGCCAATCGTATGGTTGGTCACCCGGGCCGATAAATCCATCACGCGGTGAACGAGAAACCTTGGTTGATGCGAATTGCAGTTGACCTTTTGACGCATAAAGTCCGAGCCAAGTTTCTCCCGACCTAACGTCCAATTCATCCCGACTGTAGCTCGGCCATTGTTCGTCCGGCGACTGAAACCCGGAAATGTCGATAAGTTTTGCCTGTGGAGCACCCGTGACGGTCTCGTCGCCTTCGCCAAAGTTTGGCAAATCAACGAATTCGGGAACGAAATCATCAACAACCGGCGGAACAGGCGGCGCGGCATTCGTATTTGACCAGGTCGTCTGAGCCTCAGCCGTGGAACCGTCTTGCCCAGGCAGGAACAATAACAAAGCCGCCATCACACCAAAGAGAACTAGACAACCTAAGATCGATTTAAGCGGATTTGGCATAGACTTGAGTCAAGGCCGTCTAGCAGCCCGACGTGTGAAATAGAGCTACCTGCTTTACGAGCTTGCCGGGGTCAGCCTCGGACGAGAGGAATAACCTGCGTTGGGAAAAATTATAAAAAGTAGGGAGGTCAGCATATATGTCCAGCTTCCCATCGCCGTCTAGGTCGCCGACCCAGATCAGATTCCAAGTTGCATCGCCGATCTGCTGAACATGAAAAATTATCTCTCTGTAACCATCTGACTCAAGCACAAGAAGCGGGTCATCAGCGGTTCCGGTTACCTGCAGCTTGTACTCTTTTCCTTCTAGGACATAAGTTTCAGCGAATCCTTTTTTCAGTTGGAGGTCTTCTTGGAATTCCCATTTTTCTTTTGCCGCCCTCAGCGTCGTGACCGGACCGGCTCGCAAACGATCTGCGTTACGGACCAGAAATAGCGGTTCGACCTGATCGCTCACCGAGATAGACTTGCCGGTCATGGTGCCGGGATTGTCGACGACCGCATCATAAGCCCGCCTTACTCTCAATCTGGTTTTTCGAAGTTCGAAACCGGTGCTGCTGGCGAATAGTCCTAACCATTCTTCCCCCGTCCTAGCTGAGATCTCGTCACCATGAAATCCGTCCCCCGTTTCCAGAAGTTTAATCGAATATATGGAATCATCGTCCTGACTCCAATCGTCAGATTCAGGAGGTCTAAGCGGGAAAATCTCGGGATCTGAAACCAAAACGGCTTCGCTGACCTCAAGCCGATCGAGCGGCCTTAGCAGTTTCGTTGCGACGAAAACGAAACCCAAGCCAAGTACCAGCGCGGTGAGGAATGTAATTGGTCTGATCAGCCAGTTTTTCATTGATTTCGAGCCTCCTCGGGTTAGAGGAATTCTAACATAGATAGTGCGCCGATCAGACGTTTATTTAATTGCCTATCGGTTTGGCCGGGAGGGTTGAGGATGACGAATTTAGGGAATCAACTTACGGACGGCGGCTCATGCGAGGCGGTTGAGGTTAATGCTGTTGTCGAAGCGGGCGAGGTGGAACCGCTTAGCAATGATGTCATCGATGACAACCGGACGGTTGATGACAGAGACGACAATGGCGAGACGAGGGCGTAGAGTTGAGAGGTATAGTGGGCGTGGTTTTTGGGATAGTGGGGACGGAGAGCGATGGGGTGCATTGGCGGGAGATGGGATCTGTTTGCCGAAACGCGGTCCGTTGATGGCTGTTTCCGGTACGGCAGTCGTGCGGGGCGGTGCGTCTGCCCCGGATATTGGTCATATTTGCGGCGGGCGGGTCATGCGGCAGCAGGCATTTGGACGATCCGTCGATAAGGCACGTCAGCACTTGACCTTGACACGACCTTTCGATACTCTATCAGTTCGCTTTTTTGCGAAAATATCTATCAGTGTAGGCACATATGAGTACTTATTTTCCGAGTGGAATTGGTTTAGCCGAAAATCGCAAATGGTTCGTCGTTGATGCCCAGGGCAAAACGGTCGGCCGCCTTGCTACGGAAGTCGCACGGATACTGTCCGGCAAGAACAATCCGGCGTGGACGCCGTTTATGGATATGGGCGATCATTGCGTGGTTATCAACGCCCGGCATGCTGTTTTTACAGGCTCCAAGAACGACCAGAAACTTTACCGCCGCCACACGCTCTATCCGGGCGGGCTTCGCGAGACGACCGTCAAGGAAATGTTCGAGAAGAAACCCGAAAAGGTCATCGAACTTGCCGTGAAGGGCATGCTCCCTAAGACCAAGCTCGGACGCGCAATGGTAAAGAAATTAAAGGTTTACGCCGACGCAGACCATCGCCACTTTGCACAAAAACCAGAGGCAATTGAAATCAAGTCGTAAGTCATGAGTCTGAAGTCCTAAGCAGGATCTCAGACCTCGGACTTAAGACTGTATACTTAAGACTCGACACTTTTTTATGGCTGACATTCAATATTACGGCACCGGCCGCAGAAAGACTTCGACAGCACGCGTTTACCTCCGTCCGGGTTCGGGCGAGATCTCGGTCAACCGCCGTCCGTTCGATAATTATTTTCCTAATGAAGCGCTTCGGATGATCATCCGCCAGCCGCTCAGCCTGACGGAAACGTTAGGCAAATTCGACATTCTGATCACCGTTGATGGCGGCGGAACAGCCGGCCAAGCCGGTGCAGTTCGCCACGGCATCACGCGTGCTCTGATGGAATTTAACGCTGACCTGCGGCCTTCACTGAAGAAAGCAGGCCTCGTGACCCGCGACCCGCGTCAGAAAGAACGTAAGAAATACGGTCAGAAAGGCGCCCGTAAGCGGTTCCAGTTCTCGAAACGATAATTCGGTTTGGAGTTCCAGCCTTAGCTGGCTTCTGCCGCCTGAAGGCGGAACTCCCAACCTATTCCATCGCCGGAATACCTTGGTTTATCAATAAGTTTCCGGCGAGTACATAAACCAGAAAGACAGGAGATATAAAGTTTTGGCTACAGTAACGATGAAAGAACTCCTCGAAGCAGGAGTTCATTTTGGTCACCAG
>JBBQTV010000161.1:0-8608 GCA_038212935.1 Pyrinomonadales bacterium
AAGATGTGTCAGATAGGTGACACGAATTTGGAAGATTTGAAAGGGAGAATTTGAGTGATGAGAAAAATTAATAAATTATTGGTATTATCGATGGCTTTTTTGGCTATCGCATTTGTAAATGTTGATGCTCAATCCTACTCCGGTGATGCCTCGGCGATGCAAATGGAAAAGGATGTTCGTAAACAGATCCTGAAGCTTCCTTATTACGAAGTCTTTGATCATATCGAATATTCTATCCAGGGAAACACCGTTGTACTCGGCGGAAAGGTGCGTAATGCCACCAATCGAAAGGCGGCGGAATCTGCCATCAAGCGCGTATCAGGCGTCGAAGCGGTTGTAAATAACATAGAGATTCTGCCGGTTGGCGGATTCGATGAGCGCCTTCGCGTTCAGTTGTTGCGGTCGGTTGCTTCGACCGGAGGCCTGTCGCGTTATCTGTGGCCGGTCAACCCGTCGATCCGACTGGTTGTCGACAGGGGACACGTAACATTAGAAGGGCATGTCGCAAACGAGACCGACTCTGACCTGGCGAATATTGCCGCACGATCGGTGTCAGGAGTGTTTAGCGTAACGAACAATCTGGTTGTGGACAGCGAGAAGGCGGGTTAAAACCGCGTCTCGCATTTTCCTCCAAAAACGGCGTACGGAAGCGTTTCCGTACGCCGTTTTCTTATTGTAGCGGTTGCCTTTTGGCTTCAGTTGCGTCATTATTTCCGTTTGCTTACAGGCTTGGAGTTACGACTATGGTACCGACAGAAAAGATCAGGAATATCGCCATCATTGCACACGTTGACCACGGAAAAACGACGCTGGTTGATGCAATGCTCGCTCAATCCGGCACGCATCGCGATAACGAGACGGTCGTTGACCGTGTGATGGATTCAATGGACCTTGAACGTGAGCGTGGTATCACGATCATGGCCAAGAACACGTCCGTCCGTTATGGCGATTACAAGATCAATATTCTTGACACACCGGGCCACGCCGATTTTGGCGGTGAGGTCGAGCGCGTTCTAAAGATGGTCGATGGCATTGTTTTGCTGGTGGACGCCGCGGAGGGATGCTTGCCGCAAACTCGGTTCGTTTTGCGAAAAGCTTTAGAACTTGAGCTTCCCTGCATCGCTCTTGTTAACAAGATGGATCGGCAGGACGAACGGCACGAGGAAGTCGTGGACGAGATCTATGATCTGTTCATCGATCTTGGTGCCGACAACACTCAGATCGAATTTCCGATACTTTATGCGATCGCTCGAGATGGCATCGCGATGGCTGCACCCGGCGATGGATCAAAAACGCTGAAGCCGCTTTTCGATCAGATCATCGAGACGATCCCGGCTCCGCACGCTATCCGGAATGATTCTCTCCAACTGCTCGTCGCAAATATCGATTACAATGCATTCGTAGGACGCTTGGCGATCGGCCGCATATTCTCCGGGCAAATTGCGAAGAACCAGGAAGTCTCGGTTGCAAAACGTGACGGCAAACTGGTCAAGACCCGCGTTAAGGAGCTTTTCGTTTTTGAAGGGCTCGAACGAAACACCGCCGCGGAAGCCGGAACCGGCGAGATCGTTGCACTTGCCGGCTTTGACGACATCGAGATCGGCGAGACCATTACGACCACGGATAATCCTAAACCCCTGCCGCTTATTAACGTTGATGAACCGACGATCGCAATGATCTTCGGCGTTAACACTTCGCCGTTTTCAGGTATTGACGGAAAGTTCGTCACCTCACGCCAGATCAAAGAACGCCTCGACCGCGAACTGCTCGGAAACGTCGCCTTGCGCGTGGAACTGACCGAGGCTGCCGAACAATTCAAAGTATCGGGCCGCGGTGAACTACAGCTTGCGATCCTCATCGAAATGATGCGCCGCGAGGGCTACGAACTTCAGGTCTCTAAACCGGAGGTGATCACCAAAAAAGACGAAAAGACCGGTGAAATGTTAGAGCCGATCGAGCTCGTCGTCATTGACGTACCCGATGAATTCATCGGCGTAGTCACCGAGGCAATGGGCCGACGCAAAGGTCAGATGACCAAGATGATCAATAACGGATCCGGCCGCGTTCGGCTGGAATTTGAAGTTCCGTCGCGTGGACTGATCGGATTCCGCGGAGAGTTTCTAACAGAAACCAAAGGAACCGGCCTGCTCAACACGCTTTTCCTGCGGTTCGACAAACACCAAGGCGAGATGAAAGGCCGACAGACCGGTTCGCTGGTCTCAGACCGAATGGGCGAGACGAATACATACGCTCTATATAACCTGCAGGAACGCGGCGTTCTTTTCGTCAAACCGCAGATAAAGGTTTACGAAGGAATGATCGTCGGCGAAAATGCCCGAGCGGTCGATCTGGATGTAAATCCGATCAAAGAGAAAAAGCTCTCCAACATGCGAACAACGAGTGCTGACGAAGCGATGCGTCTCGTTCCGCAACGTGAAATGTCGCTCGAACGAGCTCTCGAATTCATCGCCGACGACGAACTCATTGAGGTCACACCAAAGGCTATCCGCCTCCGCAAACGCGTCTTAAAAGCTAACGAACGCCCGAAGAAGTAGGATCGGCCTAAGAGAGAGAAAGTAAAGTGGAGTAGAAGCGGTTTCGGCCGCTTCTTTTTTGCGCTTCTGCTTGACACCAAACCAAGCTATGCTGTACTTTACCATTTAGTTACTTAACCATTTAGTTAATTATAGGAGAGAATGATGGCACAAATAAATCCATACCTTAATTTCCCGGGCACGACCGAGGAAGCATTTAATCTTTACAAGTCGATATTCGGCGGTGAATTTTCGGCAGTTATGCGTTTCGGAGAGACGCCAGGCTGTGACGAAATGCCTATCGCTGAATCGGAGAAGGACAAAATTATGCACATTTCGCTACCGATCGGCGGCAACGTATTAATGGCCACCGACTCGTTAGACTCGATGGGTCAGAAGCTGGAATACGGTACTAATAACCACATATGCATTTCGCCCGAAAGCCGCGAGGATGCCGATCGGATCTTCAATGGACTGGCTGACGGCGGCACCGTCCAGATGCCACTCGCAGATATGTTTTGGGGCGACTATTGGGGCTCTCTGACCGATAGGTTTGGTATAAACTGGATGATCAACTTCAACCCAAATGAGCAATCCGCCGGGTAGCGATCGAGGAATTATGAATACCACAGAATCAGAGATACGGTCACTTGCCGATCATTGGGCCGAATCAATGCGGAAAAGGGATGTCGACGCGATCATGGAACACTATTCCGATGATGTTTTCGCCTTTGACGTCCCGCCGCCGCATACGGTGACCGGCAAGGCCGCTGTCCGGCAAAATATCGAAAGCTGGCTGAAGATCTTCGATGGTTCGATAGATGTTGAGTTCAAGGACGTTTCGATAGTAGCCGGCGGAGATCTTGCGGTTCTTCGCCAGCTGGCTCGGGTAAGCGACAGCGATAAGGGGGCCGAATCCGGTATGTGGGTTCGCGTTACCGTTTGCTACCAAAAACAGGACGGCCGATGGCTCGTGATCCACGAGCATGCGTCGGTACCGCTCGTGATGTAACCAAAAAACAGGAGAAGTATAATGTCAGAAACAAACAAACAAATAGTTGAAAAGATCAATGATGCATTCTCGGCGAACGACGTCGAAGGGTTTCTTGCAAATTGCGCAGATGATGTTTCGTGGACAATGGTCGGCGACCGGGCCGTGAAAGGTAAAGATGCCATCCGAAGCTTCATGGCTGAGATGGGAAGCAGCGAACCTCCAACCTTCGGTGTGGACCGTATGATCGCGGATGACACCTCGGTCGTCTGCTATGGAGGGATGTCTATGAAAGACGAGAAAGGCGAGAACAGCAATTGGAACTATTGCGACATTTATCACTTCGCCGACGGCAAAGTGAAAGAAATGAGTTCATACGTTATCAAAGAAAAGGGAGAGGACGGCTCGACGAGCTCCGCCTCGGCATAGGCATACATCTTGATATCGTCGCTCCCACTATAAATATGCAATCACAAACCGACAGGTTGAGTTCAACATTTTCGGCCCTTGCCGATCCGACTCGTCGGGCAATCCTTGCCCGCCTGTCGACCGGCGAGGCAACCGTTCAAGACCTGGCAAAGCCATTTAAGATGACCCTGCCGGCGGTTTCTAAACACTTAAAGGTGCTTGAGCGTGCAAAGCTCATTCGCCGGAGCCGAAATGCACAGTGGCGGCCGTGCTACCTGAACGCGGCTCCGCTAAAGGAAGCTGCCGACTGGGTAGGTGAGTACCGAAAGTTTTGGGAAGAAAGCCTTGACCGTCTGGATGCCTATCTGAAAGTACTTCAGGCACAGGAGACCGCCTCAACAAAGCCGACGCCAGGTCCGAGGGCCAGAAAGGAGAAGAAAAAATGACCGCCACCGGATCTACAACTGACCGCGAGATATCGCTTTCGCGGGTGTTCGACGCACCTCGCGAGTTGATCTGGAAAGCATGGACCGATCCGGTCGGAATTTCGAATTGGTGGGGACCGGAAGGCTTTTCGACAACGACGAAAGTGATGGACCTTCGGCCGGGCGGGGTTTGGGACCACACGATGCACGGCCCGGACGGGACCGATTATCCAAACCACACGGAGTATATCGAGGTCACGGAACCCGAGCTGCTGGTGTACTCGAACGAAGGTGCGAAAAAAGGCGGCACTTACGTGAAGTTCGTATCGACCGTAACATTTGATGACCTTGGCAATGGGAAGACGCGTTTGACCGTGCGGACCGTATTCCCTTCCACCGAACTGCGGGACAAGATCGATGCGGAATACGGTGCCAGCAAGGGGCTCGCGGATATGTTTTCACGGCTCGCTCGGTACCTGAGCTAGCGAAATTTTAGAAGAAATTAGGAGTCACAAATGGCAATTGAAGCGACAGCACAAAACAAAAACGAGACTGAACTCGTGATAGTCCGCGAATTTGATGCACCCCGAGACCTTTTATGGGCCGTGTGGAACGAAAAAGACCACATGGAGCAGTGGTTCGGCCCGCGAGGATTTACAACAAGGATCGATCATCTTGATTTCCGCGAAGGCGGAGAAATGCGGCTTGTGATGATCGGCCCAGACGGAACGGAATATCCCTCAAGTGGTTATTTTAAGGAGATAGACCCACCACGAAAGGTGGTGACAACCGATGACTTTGGTGAGGGTTTCGACGAGATCGCGTCGATGAAAGGCATCGATCTTCCAAACGCACCGATGGTTACCACTGCCGAATTCGAAGACCTCGGGGCACAATGCCGTCTTAAGCTCACGATATCCCACGCGACGGTTGAAGACCGAAAACGTCACGAGGACATGGGCGTGCTCGGCGGTTGGAATTCAAGCTTCGATTGCCTCGATGAATATCTTGCAACGCTTTAAGGAGAAGGTTCATGCAAAGCATCACACCGTTTCTTTGGTTCGACGACCAAGCCGAGGAGGCCGCGAACTTCTATACATCGATCTTCAAGAATTCGTCGATAGGCACCGTCACTCGATACGACGAAGCCACGGCTGCCAATGTCGGCAGGCCGGTCGGCTCGGCGCTGACTGTCGATTTCACGCTGAATGGCCAGACGTATGTTGGGCTAAACGGCGGGCCAAGGTTCAAGTTTACGGAGGCCGTATCGTTCGCGATCCAATGCGATGATCAGGCCGAGGTTGATTATTACTGGAGTCAGCTCACGGACGACGGCGGCGAAGAAATGATGTGCGGATGGCTGAAGGACAAATTTGGACTTTCGTGGCAGGTGATTCCGACCGAGCTGATCGACATACTTAGAGCTGGTGGCGAACGTTCGCAGAAAGCGATGCAGGCCGTGATGTCGATGCGAAAGATCAACCTCGCGTCCGTCTTGGAGGCAGCTGACAGCTAATGCCGGCAGCGAACGTTGACAGCTTTCTCGAAGAGCTCGACCATCCATTCGAACCTCAGATAGCTGAACTTCGTTTGATGATCTCGCGTTCTGATGATCGGATAACCGAGGTTATCAAGTGGAATGCACCAAGTTTTTGCTGGAATGGCGCGGACCGAGTGACGTTCAAACTGAACCCAAGTAACTGCTTTCAAATAATCTTTCACCGTGGTGCTAAGAAAGACGCGGGTGATTCGTACGGCTTCCAGGACAAATCTGGCTTCGTCGAATGGATCAGCCCCGGCCGGGGCATCGTCCGCATCGCCTCTCCGAAAGATTTTGATGAGGTAAAAGATTCGGTTGCCGATATCGCACTCCGATGGATGAAAGCGAACGAATAGGAGAGTGAAAATGAACATCCTGAAAAGCATCGGGGCGATTCTCGCGGGACTTAGTTTCATCGTTGTCTCACACACCGTGACAGACAAGATTTTTGAAGGGTTCGGCGTTCTCCCGCCGCCTGAGGAAGGTTTGCACGACCCGGCTCAGGTGACGCTTGCCCTCGCTTATCGTGTTGCATTGTCGATCGTTGGCTGTTACATCGCGGCCTTTTTGGCACCATCTCGGCCGATGCTTCACGCACTTATACTTGGCGGGATCGGGTTTATTTCTACTGGAGTAATATCGGTGTTGATAATTCCGCTTGGGCTTTCGCCGGCTTGGTATCCGATCGCGTTGACCATTTTGGCATTGCCATGCGGCTGGGCCGGAGGCAAAATTAGAAAAAATCAGATATAACGAAACTATGACGCCTGAACCAAATGTTAGAGCTGATCTCGTAGGCGAACGCGAGATCGTAATTTCGCGTGTTTTTGATGCTCCTGTTGAACTTCTGTGGACGGCCTGGACCGACCCGGAACATATATCGGCTTGGTGGGGGCCCCGTGGATTTGACGCACCGCCGAGTTCGGTCGACCTACGCCGGGGCGGCCAGTTTCGTGTCGATCTCAATGGTCCTGACGGCAAGATCTACCCATGTACCGGAACGTTCCGCGAAGTCATACTGCACGAAAAGATCGTGTACGATGGCCCTGCCAATGAACCGGCCGGGTGCGGGGCAGGCATCCCGCCGCAAGCGACCGTTACCATCACCTTTGCTGATCGCGGCGAACAGACCGAGTTAACGATCCATACGCTCCTCGCGTCTGGCGAACATCGTCAGGCGGCTCGCGCTGAAGGCTTTATCGAAGGCTGGCAACAGAGTTTGAACCGGCTAGCCGAATTTATCGTAAAAGAATCTTGATTCAACAATGAGAGCCGCTCGTGCAATGAATGACCTGACATTGACCCGCGACCTGGACGCACCTTGTGATCTGGTCTTCGAGGTTTGGTCGCAGCCGAAACACCTCGTGAATTGGTGGGGGCCGAACGATTTTTCGCTGCCTCACTGCGAGACGGATTTTCGCGTGGGCGGCCGGTATCGATTTTGTATGCTCTCACCCGACGGCGAAGAGCATTGGGTGACCGGCGTCTACCAGAGGATCTCAGAATACGATGCGATCACATTTACGTGGATCCGCGAAGGCGTTGACGGCAAGCAGCTTTGCAATACGGTAGTGGATCTGACGATAGAAGAAATCAACGGACGAACGCGGCTGACACTACATCACACCGGCTTTGACTCGGTGCCGTATCGAGACGAACACATTGGCGGATGGAGCGAATGCCTCGACCGCCTGGCGGCCTATGTTGCCGATTAATAAACTCATGGAGGAGAAGATGAGCGAAGAAATGGAGACGGACCGTCCGTCGAAGACTTGGACAACGATCGGGTGGATCCTAGGAGTGATCCCCTCCTTACTGCTGTTGATGAGCGGCGTAATGAAATTCATCCAGCCCGAGGGTTTCGCTGAGGGCCTCGCACACATGGGCTGGCGGCCGGAGCAAATGTATGTGATCGGTGCGATCGAGATCTTGTGTGTCTTGATCTATCTTTTCCCGAAGACCGCCGTGCTCGGGGCAATACTGCTTACCGGATACATGGGCGGCGCTATCGCAACCCATACCCGTGTGGGGGACATGATCATCATTCAGGTATTGATAGGAATGGTCTTCTGGCTCGGCCTATGGCTGCGTGATCCGCGGGTACGTGAATTGATCCCGCTCAGAAAATAAGAGAGACTCATGTCAAAGTACGCAGACCTTTACCTGCTTCCGATAGCGGAATTGAAAACGATATTCGCCGATCCGGATCTCGCGGCCGCTGCTCCCGAAAAAGTTCCGTTTGACTACAAGCCTATGGTTTACGCCGGATTTAAGATCTTGGTCGATCGATAGGACGTAGTGCCTCCCATTCGCTATAATCAAGGCTTGTTCGCATTTCAAACACCAAATGAGCCAAGCCGAGATACCTGAGGCGCAAGCCGAACCGCAGACCGAAATACCCGAAACGCCTGCGAAAAAGCCCGGTCGTTACGACCGTTCCATAATCGAAGGTCCGCTGGGACCTGCCGTGTGGAAGATCGCCTGGCCGACGATGCTTACGAATATCATTGCCGGAATGCAGGGCATTGTGGATCACATCGTTGTCGGCAACGTCGTCGGATTTAAGGGAAATGCGGCGATCGGCGTTAGTTGGCAGATCTTTCTCGTCGTCATCGTCTTCATCTCGTCGCTCTTTACCGGAATGAGCATCTTGGTTGCTCGATTTGCCGGAGCGGGCGACGAACTCAGAGTAGATCGAACCGTCTATCAA
>JBBQTV010000162.1:0-8598 GCA_038212935.1 Pyrinomonadales bacterium
GGCGAGACCGGTTTTCATTCGCTTGCGGCGGCAGTGGTAAAAGAACGCTACGGCCGCGAAGCGTTGTCGGCCGGATTTCGCATCTTAGGCGAAGGCCAACTTTCGCTCACCAAGTTCTTACTTCTGACCGACACGCCGCAGGACTTAAAAGACTTCCGCTCGTTGTTCGAACACATTCTCGCACGCGTCGAGTGGCATCGCGATCTGTTCATATTTTCGCAAACCGCATTTGATACGCTCGACTACGCCAGCGGAAAGATCAACCACGGCAGCAAGGCGATCATGATGGGAACCGGCAAAGCAAAACGCGATCTAGCGCAGGCGTTCAGCGGCGAACTACCGACCGGCATCACCGCGGCCGAGCCGTTCTGCGGCGGATGTCTCGTCGTCAGCGGACCGTCTTATTACGATGAAAAGGATCTAGGCGAACGCCTGGCGGCGAGTGGCCGCTTCGATGATTGGCAGGTGGTCGTCATTCACGACGATATCGAATTCGCGCGTTCGGCCGACAAGTTCCTTTGGGCGACGTGGACCCGATTCAATCCCGCAACGGACATCTTCGCTAAAAAGGTGAGCGTCAAAAATAATCACATTGGCTACGAAGCTCCGATCGTCATCGACGCGCGAATGAAGCCGTGGTATCCGGGAGTTGTCGAGGTTCGCGAAGACATCGCAAAGCTCGTCGATGAACGATGGAACGAATACGGCATTTAAGCCTCACTCCGTATTACGAGATCGACCACTGAATCGACCCAAAGAATGAACATAACGATTAAAAAATGGCTGAAGCGCGTCGCTATTGCGGCCGCGATACTGATCGTCCCCATCTCATTATTTCTCACGTACGCTTACTTCATAGAACCGCGGCAGTTCGTCGTTGTCGAAGAGACGCTGAATGTTCCCCACTGGGATCCCGCGTTAAATGGTCTCCGCGTTGTAACTATAGCCGACCTCCATACTGGATCCAATTACGCTCCGCCCGAACGCATTCGCTACGTTGTCGAACAAGCGAACGCTCAAAATGCCGACGTCATCGTCCTCCTCGGTGATTATGTGAGCGAAAGCAGTTGGGACCGCGAGTGCATTCGTTCTGAAACCGTCCGCACGGATTGTACCGAGCTAAAAATAGCCGCCGAACAGATCGCCGAAAGCATGAAAGGCCTCAAGGCGAAGCACGGCGTCTTCGCCGTCATCGGGAACCACGATTGGTATCACAACGAAGACAAACTGCATCGCCTGCTTGAGGAAGTTTCCGGCATAAACGTGCTGCAGAACGAGATTGCCGAAATCGACGTTAACGGCGAGACGCTTCGTCTTTGGGGCATCGAGGATTGGTACAGAAATCGCCAAGTCCCGCTCGAGGCGTTCAACGCCGTCGAAAAGCGCAACATCATCGCCATCACCCATAACCCGGACACATCGCTGAACACGCCGGAGGGTTTCGCCGTTATGTTCTCCGGCCACACGCATGGCGGTCAGCTAAATTGGCCCATCTTCGGCCCGATCGCCGTATTTAACGACAAACGATTTATGGACGGCCTCGCCATCGTTGACGGCAAGCATGTATACGTTTCGAGCGGCGTCGGCACGAGCGTTCTCCCGCTGAGATTTCGCGTTCCGCCGGAGATAAATGTTCTTACCTTGAACGCCGAATGAAAAAAGCCCTCGCGATATTTTTACTGACCTTCGCTATCGGCGTTTTGCTTCTCGGATATTCCTATTTCATCGAAGCTCACCGGTTAGTGATCAATGATGTTACGATTCCTGTCCACCAGCTCGATCCCGCGTTCGAAGGCCTTCGCATCGTCGCTATTTCCGATATTCACGGCGGCTCGCATGGTGTTGACGAAGCCCGCCTCCGACAGATCGTTGACGAGATAAATAATCTCGACGCCGATGTTGTTGTCATTCTCGGCGACTTTGTTTCGCAGCTTGACGAAGACAAACCCGCACACGAGCGTTCGTTAAGAATGGATCCGGCGGTCATCGCAGAAAATCTTCGCGGCATTTTGGCAAAGGATGGCGTGTTCGCGGTCTTAGGAAATCACGATGGCTGGTATGACAACAAACAGATCGCGGGGGAACTGACAAATGTAGGCATCAGGGTCCTGCAAAATGAGATCGCGGTCATTGAAAGAAACGGGAAGCGGCTCCGCATTTTTGGAATGCGTGACCACCTTCATATGGGCACTTGGGCGACCTTTCAGAACGACATGCAGCGTGCCACCGCGGGCTATGACACCGCGGGGGACCTCATCGTTTTGCAGCATAGCCCCGATGTTTTTGCCGCGGTCAACGCGATGAACACGTTCGGCGAACCATTCAAACTAATGATCGCGGGCCACACACATGGCGGCCAGATAAGATTTCCGATCCTCGGTTCGCCGATCGTACCGTCGTCCTTCGGTCAAAAATATAGTGCCGGCGTGATCCGCGAAAAGGACAAAACACTTTTCGTCACGTCGGGCATCGGAATGAGCATCTTGCCTTTCAGATTCATGGTACCGCCGGAGATCGCGGTCCTCACCTTAACGAAGCATTGATCGCACGCGGTCAAAGTTCCCATCGTTCGGTGCAGGCGTAATGCCGAGTATCCGACACATCAATTCGTAAACATCAACATTCGGAAACGCCTCGGCAGTGTATCGCCGCTTGAATTTGCCGCCATGTCCGACGAACATCGCCCGCATCGACACAAGATCATTGTCATAACCGTGCCCACCATAAACGCGGTCGATGCCGCCGTGTTTTATCAGCCCGGCGTATCGCTCATGGCTGCTGTAAATTCTTCCTTCGTCGATCGAACAAACGATAGGCGCAACGCGCGCACCGTGTTTATAGTGAAAACGATCCGGAATATCCGCCTTTTTCCAGCATTGCGAGTATTCCATTTTGCTTAACCCGGCGATAAGCGTTTCTTCCTTTCCTTCTTTCGGAAATATCTGTAAAAACTCATACGTCCACAGAATACGTTCGGTGTCGCCAAGGTCAATGTGGTCGTCAATGAGGGTAACCTTTCGCCTATCCACCTCAGCCATACCGTGATCTGAAAACAAAATGAGATTGGCCTTGCCAAAGATCTTTCGTTCCTTCAGCCCATCGGTCAAACGCCGGATCGCACCATCCACGCGGAGCACCGCATCACGCGTTTGCGCCGCGTTCGGGCCGTTATCGTGTCCGGCGGAATCGATATGGTGGAAGTACAAGGTGATCATCCGAGGCCTTTCTTTTTTTGGAAGGTCAAGCCAGGCCAAAACCTGATCGACACGATCGTTAATAGGCTTGTCATGATCGTATCGGTTCCAGAAAGTAGGCCGAACACCGCCGACAGCCGTTTCGGTTCCGGGATAAAACATCGCGGCGGCGGTAATATTATTCTTCTCAGCGGTCACCCAGATCGGCTCGCCGAGCCACCAACGCGGATTTTCAACCTCCTCGCGTTTGCTCATCGAGAAAGTCGTGCCGAAGTCCCAAACGTTGTTTTCTACCAGGCCGTGATTCGCCGGATAAAGGCCGGTCGCGACCGTATAAAAGTTCGGAAAAGTTTTGGTGGGGAACGCCGGCGTCATCCACTTTGCCCTTACGCCGTTTGCGGCCAGCGAATTAATCGTTGGCGGCAAAAACTTTTCGAAATAATCGTACCTGAAACCATCTATCGCGATCAGAATTATCGTCTCGTCGAGGTCCTTGATCGGCTTCGCCTGAGCAAAAGCCGTCTGCGTGCCCAGTGAAACATAAATCATCGCCAACAGGCAAAAAATCGCCCCGCGGCACACAAATATGATCCGTCCGTTTCCGAAAATGCTTTGGTTATTCATCGATTTGTCGATATTATAAGCCATAGATATTAATTTGATGTTAGCCTCTGAAGGCGGCGACGCGGCCGCGAGGCGTGGGAATAAAATTATGAAGCTTCCGCATTTAGTTTTGGCTATCTCGATCGCAGCGTTTAGCGTTTCCTGCGATGTTCAGAGCGGCATCACGAAGAAAAGCGTCGAGAAATACGAACCGACGCCGACGCCCGATCGCGTGACCGTCACCGAAGAGCCGATTGATCCCGCCGATTCAGAAACTGTCGTGACCACCGAACCCGGCCCGTCGGTCAACATCAATACCGAGAAAGACGCCGCAGCCGCGAACTGCAGCAAATACAACAATGTGATGGTCAACGGCAACGGCAGGGAAGCCGCCATCAAAGGGAACTGCAATCGCATCATGATCAATGGCGACGGCAATAAAATAACGGTCGGTTCCGTTGCTGAGGTCGTCTTCAACGGACACGACAACTCGGTCATCTACGCAAAATATTCCAACGCAAAACGGCCTATGGTCAACGACAACGGAAGCGGCAATGCCGCCGAAAAGGCCGAGCCGTCCGAACCCGCCGCCGCGAAATAAGCAACCAACACTCGATCGCCCTACTGTGCGTCCGTGAGGGCCGGAAATCCGCTGTCGAAGAAGCTTCGCGAAAATGACATCGCCGCCGCAATTGCATTTAGGTGGTTAAGCTCGGCATCTTTGATGACCTTTCGCCTTAGCGTGGCGTTCGTCACGCCCCTCTTCCGCATCGCGTCAAACGCAACGTCCGTGTTTTTCGGGCTGACAACCGAATCGCCTTCAAGCGCGATCAGCAGCATTGGCACCCGCGGCGTCCAATCATAGGTGTCGTTTTCCTTCAGCATCCTGACAAACGGATTTCGCTGATCGTTACGCTTCATAGCGGTCATGAACTTCGGCTGCAAAACGTTGGAGACCTGATTCTTCGAACGCATCAACGCCGTCGTAATTCCGATGTTCTTGGTCACGCCATCGTCCGACGGGCTGAGGTTATAGTTGACCGCCAAAGCGTTCGCGAGCGTCGGTTTATAAAAATCCCGCCACTTCATCTTCTTTTCCTTGACCAGATAATTCACCGCATACGACGTCAGATAAATTCGCAGAATGAACGGAACTTGTTCGCCGGTCTCCTCAAGCATAAATTCCCGCGTCGTGCCGGAAAGGTCGTACGGCCCCGAAGCCGGAGCGGACCGTGTCACGTTGTAAACGGGTCCGGTGTAAGCCTGCAAGGCCTCGGTCAACGCCATCGCAACGGCGCCGCCTTCCGAATAACCCGTTATGAAAAGATCTGCCCCGATCTGATAATTCTTCTGCCTCGCCAGTCCGCGTGCGGCGGGGATGATATCAACGCCCGATTGTGCGTTCACTTTGCTGAGCGGATACGGATGCGCCGCCATGTGGTCGCCGAGTCCGATGTAGTCCGGCAGCACGACCGCATAACCGCCGGTGGCAAATCCGGTGATCGCCTCGACGGTTTCCGGAGCCTCGCCTTCGCCTTTAAAGCGTGACGGCGATCTATCGCGGTCGACCGTAGTTCCATGGCAATAGACCACCAAACCTTTTGGAGCCATCCCGACCGGCCACGCGACCAACCCCGTGAGTTGTGCGGGCTTTCCCGCAGCGTCGAGCGAAGTGTAGGTTATCTTGAAGAGTTCGACCGCGGCGGATGTCTGCGGCACGGCATATTTCCCGTAAACCTTCAACATCCGAGCGTTCAGATCGGCGGGCGACATCGTTCCGTTCGCTTCGCTCGAGACAAGGGTTTGGCCAAATGCGACGATCGAAAGCGCAAGAACGGCGGCCGCAAATACGAAAGATCGAAATATTCGGGTATTCATATCGTTATTTATCGCCACGCGGCCCGAAACGGATTCGCGGCCGGCAATGTGCTTCTATTTAATTGTGTTCGCGGAAAAACTTTAGGTAAGAGTTTAGCAGAAAACGGCTCACAGTAGCTTCATTTTCATCAGGTCGCCGTCGTCGTCCGACGACCCGATCTTGCGGTACTTTGTCACTTCCGGAAACTTGCCTTCCTCCCAGTCGACCATCGCTTCTTTGGCCTGGCCAATGGTGTCGGTAACAAAATTCCAGTAGGTTATCGTCGGATCGGGAAGCGGTTCGCCGCCGATGACGACCAACTTCGCGTCCACGATGGCTTCTATCTGTATCGTGTTGCCGATCGAAAGTTTCGCGAGGTCGTGTCGCTTTACCGCCTCGCCCGATACCATTATCGCGCCGCTGCAAACATAAACCGCGAGCTCATCAAGCGAATTTACCGGCAGCTCGATCGACGCTCCGGCGGCCGCAGCTACGTCCAGATAGGTCAGCCGTTGAAATGTCGGGATCGGCGAGGCTTCGCCAAAGCAGTCGCCGGCGATGACCGCGATCTTAAAACCATCGCGTTCGATCTTCGGCAAAACGGCTTCGGCAAAATTATCGAACGCGGGATCTATCTTGCGTTTATCGTGCGGCAGCCCGATCCAACTCTGGATGCCGTGTACACGCTTTTGCGTCTCGGTCACCTGTTCGGAATGCGTGATGCCGCGTCCGGCGGTCATCCAATTGACCTCGCCCGGCAAAACTTTTTGCTCATACCCGAGCGAATCGGTATGCAGGATCTCGCCCTCGAATAAATAGGTCACCGTCTGCAAACCGATGTGCGGATGCGGTGGTACATCGAACAGCTCGGGCGTGATGTCCGGCTGATCAAAATGATCGAAGAAAACAAACCCGCCTACGCGACGCAGCTCACGCCTCGGCAACGCCCGATAAACAACAAAATCGCCCGGCAAATAGCTCTCGGCCGCAGGCACTATTTGTCGGACGGTTCGTATCGTCATCATATTTAGGTTTACGCTTTTAGCTGTCAGCTTTTAGGCCGGCGTCCATCTTACTTTTGCTTGATAAGAACTCATGCGCGACATGATAGCAACAAACCCGCGCAAAAATGAACCGTCAGCCAACGAAGTTATTCGGTCGAAAGGAAAAATGAGGTTTGAAAAAGACGGAGGGAGGGCTACGCAGAGAGGGAGGAGGCATCGTCGATGTTCTCCTAAAAAAAATAGAGGTCGGCCCGCTCTCTTTTCTTTTGCCGGCACGGTTTAGCCACTTCGCGACCCGTATGAGAAAATATCGGGCACAGTTCATTTCTTTTTTTTTCAGGAGCATTAATGAAGAGGTTCGCGATATTTTTCTTCGCAATAATAGTTTTGTTTGCAGCCGCTGCTTCGGCGTTGGGCCAGGCGTCGAACACGCTCGATCTGGCCATAAAAGATGAAGCCACGCAGCTTCCGATAGCCGGAGCGGCCGTCAGCATAAAGGGTCTGACCATCATGGCAATTTCGGACGCCGCGGGAAACGTTTCGCTGGCGGGCATTCCCGATGGAACGCACACCATCGTCATTTCGGCGACTGAGTACGATGATGCGACGATGAGCTTCACTTTTCCGCTGGCCGACACAGCCACGCGATCCGTCTTTCTGGAATCGCATCATGAGCTTGCGGAAGTCACGATAGAGACCACCAGAAATGGTCGCGACATCGAAGCTCAACCAAGCCGCGTCGAGGCAATAGATGAAGAAGAGATAGACGAAAAGATAAGCATGCGTCCGGCGAACGTGTCGATGGTGCTGAACGAAAGCACGGGTATTTCGGTACAGCAGACCTCCGCGACATCGAACACGCAGAGCATTAGAATTCAGGGCCTCGACGGCAGATATACGCAGCTTCTGAAAGACGGATTTCCGGCATTCGGCGGTTTCTCCGGCAGCCTCAGCGTTTTGGAGATACCGCCGCTGGATCTGAAACAGGTCGAAATTATAAAAGGCCCGGCCGCGACACTCTATGGCGGAGACGCGATAGCCGGCGTGGTGAACTTCATCACGAAAAACCCGGACGACGAACGGGCGACGACGCTTATATTCAACCAAACCTCCGCCCTCGGGACAGATATATCGGCGTTTGATTCGCAAAAGTTCGAGCGGTTTGGTTACACGCTGCACGGTTCGTATAACTATCAGCGGGAATACGACGTTGACGACGATAACTTTACCGAACTTCCGCGAACTCAGGCGTTCGGCGTGGCTCCAAAACTTCTTTTCTACCTGGACGAAAAGACAACTGTCGTAGTTGGAAACTCATTTAGCTATCAAAACCGTAACGGCGGCGATGTTTTTGTTATCCGGGGCGAGGCGGGCGGCATTCACCAGTATTTTGAACGAAATCGTTCGGTGCGCAACGTTACGACGTTCAGCCTCAACCGCGATCTCGATGGCGGTGGGCGTTTGAACGTCAAGCAAAGTCTTGCCTTCTTCGACCGCAAACTTACGACGCCCGGCTATCGATTTGAGGGCGGGCAGTTCAATTCATTTACCGACGTGTCGATGACGAAGATCATCGGCAAACACGCGTTTGTCTTCGGCGGAAGTGCGGTGATAGACCGCTTCAATGAAAATGCGGTGGACCCGAGCGTCGGTGCACGCGACGAGAACCGCACGACGGTCGGAGCGTTTATTCAGGACACCGTCGACATCAATTCGCGGGTGTCATTCGAAGGCGGATTCCGGCTCGACTATTCTAAAAACTACGGCGCATTTGCGCTTCCGCGGGCATCAGTTTTGTATCGGTTCACCGACGGATTGACGGCACGCATCGGATTCGGCCTCGGATACAAAACGCCGACGATATTCACCGAAGATTCGGAGACTTTGCTCTTTCGCGACATCCTGCCCATCGGAAATACGCTGAAAGCAGAGCGAAGTG
>JBBQTV010000163.1:0-8574 GCA_038212935.1 Pyrinomonadales bacterium
GGTAGGCTTCGATACGCAGCTTCGACGGAAGCAAGCGATCTGGCGTCCCGGACTCGTACCAGATGCCAACCGAGATCGCCCAACGGTTTAACTTGATCCACCCCAACCAACTCGTGAGCATTCGACGCAACGCCTAGAGAGACGTCGTTACTAAATTTAACCAGCAATTCATCTCTAACGAATGGCTCGAGCGATCGCTGAGAAAACACCGAGGCGGCGGCAAGATTGAGAAGGGAAGCAACAAGGAGGAACCGAATTGAATTAAACATGGGCGTGAAATTAGATCATACCGACAGTTTGCTCAAAATAAGGGCTATCACAGTATAGTCTCGCCGCGTGAGGAATTACAATTATTTGGGTTATGAAGAAAAGATGGGGCGGCTAGTGGGGCTCGAACCCACGACCTCCTGAACCACAATCAGGCGTTCTAACCAACTGAACTATAGCCGCCGTGCGCTTTGGAGATTAGATGCTGATGCCAAATCGCTATGGCTAGCTATTCTGACAATCTTCAATCCAAAACTGGAATACCCCCGGCACGGCTCGAACGTGCGACCTACGGCTTAGAAGGCCGTCGCTCTATCCAACTGAGCTACGGGAGCATATCAAAAAGCAACTTCCGATGTTAGCGATTGCGAGCGGGTTAGTCAAATATTCCCGGACCGGGCACTACCCCCTTTATTTCGCCTACCTTTGCGACCATTTGTTCAAAAACTTCGGTTAGATCCAAGTCGCTTGTATCGATGACCACGGCGTCGTCGGCAATGATCAGAGGCGAATCGGTGCGAGATACGTCGCGCCCATCCCTCTCATTGATCTCGGTTAATGTCCTTTCGAGCGTTGAGATCCTACCTTTTTCTTGGTCTTCCTCGAATCGCCGCCTCGCCCGTGCCTCGGGTTTTGCTGTTAGAAAAAACTTAATGTCGGCGTTGGGAAAGACCACACTGCCGATATCCCGGCCTTCCAAAACACAGCCGTGCTTCGTTTCTTGCCCTAACTTGCGCTGAAGTTCGACCATCTGGCGACGGACCTCAGATATCGTCGAAACGATCGACGCGGCTTGGGCTATTTCAAGGGTCCGAATGTCTGCCGTGACGTCTACGCCGTCCAATAGAACACGTTGAGTATCCACCACTCCGTCAAGCCTAATATCGGCATCTCGAACTGCATTTGCAACCCCAACGGCATCTTCAAGTGAAGGTCCATCGCGGAGTGCGGCCAGAGCTGCGGCGCGATACATCGCTCCGGTGTCCAGATATAGTAAGCCGAGTTCCTTTGCGAGCATTTTGCCGAGTGTGGACTTTCCTGCTCCGGATGGCCCGTCAATAGCGATTATCATCGAAACAATTCTAACGAATATCAGCGAAAAGTCATTGTCATTGAAACTCGCAAAGCAAGCGTTATGAACGAACGACCCTAAAGATCGGCGTGTAAACGAATCGTGGGTTGATCTTTATTATCCGCTGGGAGCTTTTCGGACACCCGCTGGCAGATTTTCTAGGACTAGCATGTAGGACTTGGTGATCAGATCCTCGAGTTCGTCATTGTCTAAAACAGTCGGACACTGAACTGCGACCCAGTGATATCGAGCTACGTATGGTGCAGGTATGATTCCCTCAATTTCAGTTAGCTCAATAAACTTTTCTGGCGTGCATTTGAATGAGATCTGACTTGATGTCCCGGTTTCAAGACCAGTAACGCAGAACATTTTCCCACCTACACTAAAACAAAGATCATTCTGCCACTTAACATCTTCAGACGCGTGTGGCATCGACAAACACAACTCTCAAAGGGTTTCGATTATCAATCCATAAGATACAAGCACATTCTAACTCAAAATTTTCGAAAGTGTATGCAGTGTCTTGTCGATATCATTCTTTGAAATGTCGTAATGCGTTACCATCCGGATAGCCTTTCCAAACGGAATCGCCAAAATATTATTCGTTTTTAGCTCCGAACAGATCTCAGTGGAGTCTTTACCCGTTTTGGTAATATCGAAAATCACGATATTCGTCTCGACCTTTTCGGCGTCGATCTCTGCGCCGGGGATCTCGGCAATTCCGTCGGCAAGAAGGCGAGCATTCAAGTGATCATTCCTAAGTTGTTTAGGTGATTCTTCGAACGCAATTAGACCAGCGGCCGCAAGTATCCCGGCTTGTCGCATTCCGCCACCTAATCGCTTTCGCCAAATACGGGCTTCACGGATGAAGTCCATGGATCCTAGGAGTACCGAACCGACCGGCGCACCGAGTCCTTTCGAAAGACAAAACTGGACCGAATCGCAATGTTGGGTGAGGTTGGCGACCGTCGTCTCAAGGGCTGTCGCCGCATTGAAAATGCGGGCTCCATCCATATGTACGGACAGCCCCAAATCGTGAGCCTCCTTGCATATATCCTCGCAATGAGCTGCAGACATCACGCTCCCACCAGCAAAGTTATGGGTGTTCTCCATGCATATCAGCCTCGTCGGTGAAGAATAATACGGCTCGTTGATACGTAGAGCTCCTGCGATCTCTTCCCATTTGAGATGTCCGCTGCCGTCACTGCTTTTGACGGGCCTCATCATAACGCCTGCGACCGCGGCGGGGGTGCCAAGCTCGTAATTGAAAATGTGCCCGCGTTCCTCGATGATCACTTCGCAGCCGGGCTCAGTGTGAAGCTTCACCGCGATCTGGTTTCCCATCGAACCCGTTGGAACAAACAGTGCGGCTTCCTTTTCGAATATTTCCGCAGCCAGTTCCTGCAGGCGGTTTACCGTTGGGTCTTCGCCGTAAACATCGTCGCCGACCTCGGCGGCGGCCATCGCGGCACGCATCGCTTTTGTTGGTTTTGTAACGGTATCGCTGCGAAGATCGATCATTTGTGGTTCTGACTTGTCTGAAATTGTGATCTAAGTGACTAAATTGTGATTGTTAACTCCTCAAAATTCCAATTTGCCGTTCGCGCTCCGGCTCGATACACTGACTCAAGAAACATAAGAATAGTCGCATGCGGATCCACCGCAGAACGCACGTCGTCATACATCAGAATTGCCATATGTGCTCCGTTCGAGTTGACCCATTTGGCGGCTTCCGGCTCGAGTGGTTCGTCGGCCAGTTCGGCGGGTTCTGGGGCAGTGTACGAGTAAAAGGCGGGAGCGGGAACGTTGTCGTCGCCGAACCAGAAACCGAAGCTAATGACCTCGTGCGAATAGGCTTCACGCTCAACGCGGTTCGCGCCTTCGCGGACCTCGACCCGCTTGCCCGAGAAGCGCGTCAGGGCAAGGTCGAAGCTGTGCCAAAATAGATGTACGGGAGTGGATTTACCAACGAAGCGGCCGCGGAATTCCTCGAGCACGTCATCGACCGCAACCAGCGTCTGATGAAAACGGCGGACGTATTCTTTGTCGTAGGAAGCATTTTCCGTGTCGTCGGGGAAGGGCGTCGTCGATGGAGCCTCGTAGGGAATCGGTCGAATGTCTGGATTTATGCCGAGTTTCGCGAGATTGGAGAAAACGCTGCTATAAAAATCGGCGACCGAGAGTCCATCGTACAAAGCAAAATCTTCGCGAGACCCGTTGCTGGCCGTTATGACGAGCCGATGGCCGATCAGATCAAACTCGATCTCAAAGCTACCGTTCGAGTAGGGAATCCCACGCGTCGTTAATCCTCGGGGTGATACATACAGCGGCACGTGCCACCAATGGTTAAGCCGCGGATACATCGCCAGCCGGATCTTGCCGACGATCTGACAGTAAAGATGAAGCGTGTTTTTCGTCGGCTTCCACGCCGATAGTGGAATATCGGGAAAGTTTGCGTGTTCCATAGCTTCAAGCGGTTTTCTCGTTCGGTCTTTAGTCAAATTATTTTTCAGGTGAGAGCCATTTGGCTGCATTGGCCACGAATTGCTTTATATCATCCAGTTTTTCCGGCTCCCGTCGGTACCCGTCTCCGGGCGGTTCTTCAAGAAACGACGGGCATCCTGCTTCGATGTCCCAGTTATAATCGACAATGTGGTGAAAACTCGAATCGGCAATTGCCCGGCCCTCTCCATCAGCAGATTCAATCGCTACAATTATGTTGAAATCTGAGCCCGTTACCTTGCTTTGGCCGGTTGCGACAACTCGAGCCTCATCGGTTGGTGCTCCGACGCCGCCTTCGTGTGGATGTGCGGGGAAATACTGGATCAATGAATCGTCAGGTCGCCGTAGAAGATCGTGGTCCCGCGCTAGGATCTTTTGAAAATCTCCGTTCGCGCCCGAGTGGTAGTTAGGGTAATCGATGCTCGTAGTAACTTGATCATCGCGACGGCGGCGAGATGGATCGGGATCAGGATTGCTCGAATTAAAATAATGGGCCTCCCCAACCCCGCCAAGCGTACAAAGTGAGGACCCAAGGTCAAAATGATCGCGGGTCGTGTAGAGGCCGCCGCCACGTTTTCGAAATCGCGTGATCGCTTCACACTCCGCTTTCGTAAGGCCGTCGCCCATGTCCAAAGCGAATAGCCAAAGCTGATCGAATTCAGAAGCATCAATTGATGCCAGCACTGGATCTACGCCATCTGAAGAGGCTTCACGATCTCTGGATTCGACTTCGTAAATCGGGTTTCCGTCATCACCAGTGATCGACCTGAGGTGTTCCGCCAGCAGGGAAAATCGGCCGATGTGCCAGTCGTCCTCGGTATACTGTATGGTCGTTTGAAGTAATAGTTTCTTTGGGATCATTTCTCTAAGTCTGTGATCTTCTCAACCCTGCGTTCGTGACGGCCGCCTTCAAATTCGGCTTCGAACCAAGCCTTTACAATGCTTTCGGCCTCATCTTCGGCGACGAATCTAGCCGGCAAGGCGAGCACATTTGCATTGTTATGCTGACGCGCGAGTCGTGCGATCTCCGGTGACCACGCAACGGCCGCGCGTACGCCTTTGACCTTGTTCGCGGAGATCGCCATTCCGGTTCCTGAGCCGCAAAATAGGATGCCTTGCTCATATTCGCCGGCACCGACGGCCTCGGCCACACTTCGGGCGAAGTCGGGATAATCGACAGAATCGGGCGAATTTGTGCCCATATCTTCGTACTCGACACCGAGGCGGTCGAGCGCTGCCTTCATCTTTTCCTTTTCCTCAAAACCCGCGTGGTCGGCGGCGATGGCGATCTTTTTAGTCATGATTTATCCGTTATAGCACTATCTATTATTTTTCCCCAATGCAACGAAAATAACGTGCAAGTTCTCAAACGGGAAGCGTTCAATAGCAAATCAGTTCGGGAGGCATAGTTATGTTCAAATCAATTTTCGCGTTTGCTGCAGTGATCCTGCTCGCATCGTCGGCGTTTGCTTCGAATTCAAAGATGGCAGACCTCGCCCGGGCGGCAGTTTCCATCGATGCAGCGACCTCCAGACCAGCAATAAGCGAGTTGCGCAGCAAGGGCCAGAAGGGCCTCGATGCCATCCTTGGCGTTCATGCAGAAGAGATAAAGCAGTATTCCGCCACCGGTGAGGCGACAGACGATTGGAAACAAATCGCAAACGCGATAGACAGCGTCGCTATGCAAAAAGATGCCTTTGCCTCTGCCTTGTATTGGTTCACGGACTTTGACGCGGCCAGAGAGGCTGCAAACGCCAAGAATCGACCTATCCTTTCGCTTCGACTGCTCGGAAATCTGAACGAAGAATATTCGTGCGCCAACAGCCGACTCTTCCGCTCAATTCTCTACGCGAATACTGACATCTCGAAATACCTGCGTGAAAACTACATTTTGCATTGGCAGTCGGTTCGGCCCGCACCGCGGATAACCATTGATTTTGGCGATGGGCGAAAGATCGAACGAACGATAACGGGGAATTCGATCCACTATATTCTCGATGAGACCGGGGCGATAATCGACACGCTGCCGGGTCTTTACAGCCCGAAGGCTTTTGCGATCTACCTGCGTCAGGCGCGTCAGGCGAACAAGGTCGTTGATGGGTTACCGGAACGCCATCGCGATCTGGCCCTAATGAAATATCGTTCGGCGAGTTTCCGAAAGCTTAACGAACGCCGTACGAACGTTGTGAGGCTTGCAAACGTTGAGCTTCGCGAGCCTGAGGTTGGGACCGATGCATTGAGAGCGGCACCCATCGCGGCGACGAAGATGATGGTCGTTGACGAAGTCTCGATGCTGCGGGTGTATGACACTTTTGCCAAGTACGAACCTCAGCTTGACCTCTCCGCGTGGCAGAAAATGTCGCTGCTCTATTCGCCGGAAAATGATCTGGACGCGGCGAGTATTGCCTTTATCCGCCGGCAAAATTTGGGTCTTAGCGAAGCGGAATTCGCGGGCATGCTGAAACGGCTCAATGAGTTCATTTCGCTCGACACAACACGCAACGATTTTCTTTATCGAACGCAGATCTATGATTGGCTGAACCAAACGCTGACTAATGACCTTGATGCCTTTAACGCCAGGGTTTACGCGGATGTTTTCATGACGCCGAACTCGGACAAATGGCTTGGCCTATATTCATCGGACGTTTACACGGCGATCGACGGAAACGGCGTGACTCACTAGGCACAACCAAGTTCCCAACAACTATCGAGGCTCGCGGGAGCCTCTTTTTTATTGGGTCAAAAAGATATATTGTCCGCGGGGCGCAAACCGCCTATACTAACGGGAGTGCTCTTTTTGTAATGGTATCTGCAGCCCGAAATTTCCTCGCCACCTTGATGGTCATCAGTTCGTTCGCGATAGCGGCCACGGCGCAGGACTATTTGCCGGAGCTTGTTCGTCGAATCAAGCCTTCGGCGGTGGCCGTGGAGACGTTTGATGCCCGTGGAACAACGCTTTCGCGGGGCAGCGGGTTCTTCGTGGGTCCGGACCGGATCATCACAAATCGCCACGTTATCGAACGCGCGAACCGGGTTGAGATCCATTTGCCCGACGGCAAAAAGTTCGTTGTAAAGGGTGTTTTGGCTATAGATGGCGAGGGCGACCTGGCATTGCTGCAGGTGGATGTGCCGAGGGAATTGGCGGTGTTTTTGCCGATAGTTCGCTCGGTTCCGCAGGAGGGCGAATCGATCGTCGTAGTCGGGAACCCGTTCGGCCTCGATGGCAGCGTCGCAAACGGAATAGTTTCAGCAGTTAGAGAGATCGCCGGGTACGGCAAGATCATTCAGATCACGGCGCCGATCAGCTCGGGGAGTTCGGGGTCGCCGGTGGTCAACATGTACGGCCAAGTCATTGGCGTTGCTACACTTCAGGCCGCGGAAGGGCAAAGCCTGAACTTCGCGGTTCCGGCGGAGCGTATCTTGCAGATGCGCGTCGGGCCTGTCAGGTCGTTTTCGGCACTGGCAAATGAGTCGACCCAGAACAAACGTGCGGCGGCAGAACGCCTTTATTCACAGGGTGTTGCACAGCTTTCGCTGGATGGATTTGAGCGGGCATTGGTCTATTTTGAGCAGGCAACGCAGCTCGATCCGGAGTACGCTGAAGCCTGGTATCAGGCCGGATATTGCTACGGAGTGCTCGGCCGGCACGCGGATGCGCTGAAGGCATCGCGGCAGGCGGCAAAGCTTCGGCCTGATTGGTCCGCAACTTATGTAAACATTGGGGCTTCCAGCTTTTCGCTGGGGCAATTTAAGGAAGCGGTGGACGCGTACCGTCAGGCGATACGCCTCGACGACAACAACGCCGAAACCCAATATGCGCTTGGACTTAGCCTAGGCAAGATAGACCGTACTGACGAAGAAATTCTTGCTTATCGACGCACAATTGCCCTAAAACCAGATCATTCCGGGGCGATGGAAAGGCTCGGCGAGGCCTATCTGAAGCAGAAAAAATGGGCCGAAGCGGTGCAGATGTTCGAACAGCTAAAGGCTTATAAACCAGAGGCTAAGACGTATAATTCGCTCGGCGAAGCGCTCTTCGAACTTGACCGGATGGACGAGAGCGCGATGGCGTTTAACACGGCGGTGAACTACGACCCGGACCTTGACCGTGCGCGGTTCAACCTCGGGCGGGCGTACGTCAAGCAGGGCAACCTCGACCAGGCTCGTGTGCAGTACGAAATCCTCAAAAATTCGCGTTCAGATTGGGCCGATCGGCTCTTTGTCCTCATCGAACCCTGAAAAATAAAGCGGCGACGGATGCACCGTGCCTGATGGAAAGCTTCGCGGCGACGGCGGGTGCATCTCGGGCGGCGCGCCTGCAAACCCGAGCGGCGCGGCCATGAATCTACGCGGATAAAACGCGACCGGGCGTGCATGATGGCCTGGATCTTCCGACCCCGGGCGTAAGATCCTATCTGCGGGCATGTCGCCAGCAGCATGCGGGCCCAGCCGTCGATACGATCCGCCGGACCATCCCACCACTAGCCGCCCGACCACACGAAACCTTTCCAACCTTTCCAAACGCATTTTTTCATCCCGATCTGACCAAGCCGCGCGAAGCTCCGCATTTGGTATGTCAAACGGCGGACCGGCGCGCGAAACTGGTCCTCGTATGATCGAGGTACTGAACAAAACAATCAACCGCCGCTGGGTGACCTGCCCGCGTGACACCGGCCCGACGCGCTGGGCCGTCGCCTACGTTACGCTCAACCGCAAGGGCGAGATCTTCCTCA
>JBBQTV010000164.1:0-8572 GCA_038212935.1 Pyrinomonadales bacterium
AGTTAAATGAATAATCATCCAAAAGAAATGGCAGGCTTACTTGCCATTGCAGTTCTTTTGTTTTTAGCAGGATGCGGGTATCAGGCTGATTCGTCGGTCGAGACGAACGATGTTCAAGCACCAACCCCGCTATCGGCAACCGTCTCTCCTGAGACCGAAGCGGAGCCGGTAACCGAGCCGCTGTTTCCTGACCTTCAGGCAGAATTCACTGATCCCCGATTTTCTTCTACTCCATCTCCTATCGGCACCTTCGATTTTCTTCACCACAGTTTTCCATTGCCCCGCGGATGGCAAAACCCGGACGGCAGCGAAATCGAGCTAACCAACGGAAAGGTCGACGCCGTCCCGGGAACCGCGCCGGAGGACGTAAGCGATGAAGAAAAGGCTCGGCTTCGTGCCGAACGCAGGATCGGGATGTCTCACGTAGCGACGCGATATTTCGACGCGACCGGCGATGGGCAGGACGAAGCGATCATCATCCTAAAGATAGAAACGACCGGCAACGCACTTCCACACGTCGTATATGTCTATGAATGGAAGGAAGACCAGCCTGAGCTTATCTGGCATTTCCGCACCGGCGACCGGGCTGATGGCGGGTTGAAAGACATCCGGCCAGAGAATGGCGAAGTTGTGGTCGAACTCTACGGCCAGGACCGCTTCCTGCTCGGCGAAGTAGAGACCGGAAAGATCACAGGCGACGAAGTTCAGCTCTGCTGTCCCACCTTCTTCACCCGCACAGTTTACAAATATAACGGCCGCGATTTTCTCCGGCAGGGCGACCGCTTGACCTACGCCGTCGGCGACCCAACAACTCCGCCGCTCAAGAACTATGGCGAAGTAGTGAACGAAAAGCTCAAGAAAAAGGGATAGTCGATCTCCGACCGAAAGTCCTGCTGAACCCTTAGACCTTTTCGATCCCCCGCAAGTACACCGTAAAATTATTCTTTTATACTTTGTAATGCAAAGTACTTGACAGTGACGATTACTTGGCATATATTTGTCTCCGATGCCAAACGTAACGCCTCTCCGCAAACAGCAAGACGAACGACCCGAACCGGTAAACATCGGCGACCGGGCGCTCGACAATCTAAAATATATCCGCAACGCAATGGAACGTTCGGCCAGCTTTACGGCGGTTCCGGGCTACGGCGGAATGCTGATGGGCGTGACCGCGGTCGTCGCCGCCGTGGTCGCCAACGGCCAGATCTATCTGCGTGATTGGCTGGTCGTCTGGCTGCTCGAGGCCTGTCTTGCTTTCGCCATCGGATTGCTGGCAATGTGGCAAAAATCAAAGATCGGCAAGACATCGTTGCTCTCGACACCGGCGCGCAAATTCGCCATGAGTTTTGCCCCGCCGATCCTTGTCGGATTCGCTCTCACGCTTGGCCTGTGGCGATTTGAGCACTATGAAATGATGGCAGCGACATGGATGCTGCTTTACGGAGCAGCCGTCATCGGCGGTGGTGCTTATTCGGTGCGCGCAGTGCCGGTGATGGGTTGGTGCTTCATCGGCATGGGAGCGATCACGCTCGCCCTGCCGCGCGGCTATGGCGACGAAATGATGGCGCTCAGCTTCGGCCTGCTGCACGTAGTTTTCGGAGCGATCATTGCCAAGAAGTACGGGGGCTAAACAAATTTTGGTTCGAGACAAAAATTAGAGAATAGATATGGAATTCAAGAATATAAGACTCATAGGTATCGTCGTCGGGGTTGCAATTTTATTGCTCATCCCGCTGGTCGCGATGCGGTTTACCGACGAAGTTGACTGGGACATTTTCGATTTCGCGGTGATGGGCACACTCCTTTTGGGAGCGGGCCTCGCGTGTGAATTCGTGCTGCGGATGGTGCAGAGCACGGGTCAGCGGATCGTAATGTGCTTGTCGATCCTGGCCGCTCTCATCGTAATTTGGGCCGAGCTCGCGGTAGGGATTTTTGGAAGCCCGTTCGCGGGTAGTTAAGGCCTTCCTGGGCGGACGACGCGAAGTTTTATTTCGCAGTAGAGGCATATAGAGAACGTATGACGAATTCATCCAAACGTATTAATTTTATCCTTTTAATAATTTTCCTTATCTCGGCAATGCCGATCTTTGGGCAGGACCTGACGGCAGAAGTGGACAAGATCTTCGGCTGGACCAAACCGAACGAACCGGGATGCGTCGTTGCGGCCTCGCAAAACGGCAAGCAGGTAGTAAACAAGGCGTATGGCCGTGCTGACATCGAACGTGACGTGCCGCTTACTATTGATTCCGTACTGGATGCGGGATCGATCCGCAAACAATTCGTCGCCGCCGCAGTCCTTATGTTGGTCGACGAAGGCAAACTCTCGCTTTCAGATGACATTCGAAAACATATTCCGCAACTGCCCGATTTCGGACAGAAGATTACCATCGATCATCTGCTCACCCACACGAGCGGCATTCGCGACTGGCAGCCGCTTCTTAATCTGGCCGGCGGCGACCCGGACGCGATGACGATGATTCTCCGCCAACGCGAGCTTAATTTCGCTCCCGGCGACGAGTGGTCGTATTCGAATAGCGGATATGTCCTCTTGCCGGATATCGTCTCTCGCACGAGCGACGTGCCGTTCTCAGAATTTCTTCGCAAACGTTTGTTTGAGCCATTGGGAATGACCAAGACGACGTACGTTTTCGATCAGGAACAGATCATCAAGAACCGAGCCCTAGCGTACAAAAAAGAAAAAGACATCTGGAAAATGGACATGTATCTTGGGAACGACCGCGGCGGGGCAGGTGCGCTTTTTACAACAGCCAGCGACCTGGTCCGCTGGAACGAAGCGTTGGCCGACAAACGGCTGGGAGAATTCGTCAGCCAGAAACTTCAGGAACCTGCGACGCTTAACGATGGCCGCAAGGTAAGTTACTCCCGCGGATTGAACATCGAACTTCGCGACGGCCGCGGCGGCAGGCTCGTGTGGCACAGCGGCGGTGCGGCGGGATACAGTGCTCTCGCAGGCCATCTTCCGGCCCATAAGATCGCCGTGGCAATGACGTGTAATTTGGACGGCGGTGCCCGATCGGTTTATGCCAGCCGTATTTTTGACCAGCTGTTGCCGCCCGAACCCGAGCCAGTGGAGAAGCCCGCTTCGGATGTTATAGCTGTTACTCCTGCCGATCTGAACGGCCGGGCCGGAACCTTTTTCAACGAAAAAACGGGCGATCCTCTGCGGCTTGGGGTCAACAACAACACGCTGATGATAGCGGGGGCTGGGCCGCTTGCGCCGTTAGCGGCTGACCGCTTCCGCAATCTGCGGCCGACGCTCTTCTTTATGTCGGAGGCCGAGTTTGAGTTGCAGTTCCTCACCGCCGACCGGATCGAAATGAAGGTTAAAGGCGGGCCGACGATGCACTATCGGCGAGCGAAGCCGCATACGCCGTCGGTCGACGAACTAAAAGAATTGGCCGGCCGCTACCGCAGCGACGAGCTCACCGCAGTTTTCGAGGCGAAGCCGACGAAGGACGGATTGGATGTCCGGGCTAATGACCGAAACACGATCGAGTTCAAGCCCGTCGAGAAGGATACGTTCCAGTTCGGCGCTTCGCTGCTGCGTTTTCGCCGAGACGATGCTGGAAAGGTCACTGGGTTGGAATATTCGAATCCGCTCCTGCGAAGGGTCAAGTTCGATCGTGAGGTTGATCGGTGATCATTAACATTTTCAAGCGGGTGCAGAGTTTATGAACAGAAAAAATACGGCGATAAAGGGAGACAACGGGTCGGGCGCCAGACACGCTTTGCGAGTAGAGAAGGCCGCCGAGACCGTCTCCAATGATCTCGATAAGATCATTCATGAGCGGATGCGGCTTGGCATTATCAGTGCGCTCGCGGCCAACGATAGTCTGAGTTTTGCGGACCTGAAATCTCTCCTTGATACGTCCGACGGCAACCTGAGCGTTCACGCCCGCAAGCTCGAAGAGGCGGGCTATCTGAGTGTAAAAAAATCTTTCGCCGACCGGACGCCGCTGACCGAATACAAGATCACCGCCGACGGCCGCAAGGCTCTCGAACGATATTTGGATCATATGGAAGCTTTGATCAAGGCGATGAAGAACGTTTAGGCGAGCCGAACCGATGCGAAAAAGCGAATCAACTGAACTTATTCGGCAGGCATTCGTGTTATCGGTTGCGTCCGTGATTCAGGTGGGTGCATTTGAATTCATTTACGAGGGAGCGGTAGAGATCTACGAGGCATTCTTTCGCCAGCTCAAACCAGTGTTGGCTTTGGGATGCAGTCCGCAGTCTCGCTCTATGTTCTGGGCGTTCTCGCTGCGCTGAACGCGATCGTAGTCACCAGCGTTCAAAGGGTTGAGATCAAGTGGCTTTCCGGGACGGCTGCCACCATAATTTGGGCGGCTTATTGGTCAAATATCTCTTTGGCCGTACCAAACCGCTTTTTCCTCATCGTTCTTACCGGAATGATGAGTTTTCATATTGGCTTGTTATTTTGCGACCTACTGCCTACGACGGGCAGAGCAGAGCGAAGCTTGAGGTAGAACAGATGAAAGAAAAAACACGGATCGGTTTAGAAATACTTTTTACGGCTGTTGGCATCGGGATTTTGGGCAATGTTCTGCTTCGCGAGACGCCCTGGGGATTGAACGCGTTTTTGTTTGTTGCAGTCTTCACTGTCGCGATGGCGGTGTTGACGTATCGCAATCGGCCGGAGCTATTCACGGTGCGGACGCTTGCTCTGCAGGCGGCGATGGTATTTTTCGGATCGATGTTCGTTATACGGGATTCGATCGAGCTGCGGATATACGACACTTTCGCGATCCTGATCATCATGGGCATCCTTGTTTTGCCAAATTTCCGCGTCAATCAGCGGTTCGCGGGCGTCTTTCATTACATTGCCGGTTTTGTGTGGTCGGGCCTGAGTTCCGCCTTTTCTGTTTTTGCTCTGCTGGGTTCGGACATCGACTGGAAAGAGCTTCCCGGCAATCGCCTGAGCCAGAGCGTTTTCGGGGTGCTACGCGGGCTGGCGATCGCGCTTCCGTTGGTTCTGATATTCGGTGCCCTTTTCATGGCCGCCGATGCGGCATTCGAGAATTTTGCCAACAGCATTATCGGCTTTGACCTCGAGATCGTCATATCGCATGTGATGTTGACGGCGGTATTTGCGTGGCTCGTCGCGGGATATTTTCGTGGTACGCTGATCGAACATTTTACAGCCAATGCAACAGCAGCGGCCGTGACGTCCGTTGTGCCAAAGCCTGACGAAAAGTCCGCGGACCCGAAACCCGAAACCGCTGAAACCAATGCCAGTTTTGTTGACAAGTTTGCTGCCGAACCGGCCGAAGACTCGTCGCTACCCAACAACGCAACCGTCCTCGAACACATAAACCGAAGCGACCCGCCAAACGCAGATTCTGGCTCCTCTCCTTTCGAAGGTGGCGTGGACACCGCTCCGGCGAACGGAGTGGTTGAGCCGACCGTTAAAAAACGCGACTGGCAAAACTGGGACAATTCGGCGTTTCCCGCGACGTTTACACTTGGCACGGTCGAAACGGTGATCATCCTCGGCCTGGTCGACCTGCTTTTCTTGAGTTTTGTGGTGATGCAGGTGCCGTATCTGTTTGGCGGGATGGAACTAGTTCAGAATACGCCGGACCTAAAGCTTGCCGATTTTGCCCGCCGTGGTTTTGGCGAATTGGTCGCGGTCGCGTTTCTCGTCTTGCCGATGCTGCTAGCCTCACACTGGCTGCTCCGACGCGACAACCCGCGGAACGAGACGATCTTTCGCGTGCTTGCCGGCGTTCAGGTCCTGCTGCTATTCGTGATCATGGCGTCGGCGATGCAGCGGCTTGTGCTGCTGACCGGCGAACTCGGTTACGGCTGGACGACCGTTCGCTTTTACCCGATGGTGTTTATGATGTGGCTGGCGGTGGTCTTCGTCTGGTTCGGCATCACGGTCCTTCGCGGCAGGCGAAACAACTTCGCGTGGGGAGCGCTATGGTCGGCCATCGTGATGCTCGCCGCCATTAACATATTTAACCCCGACGATTTCATCGCCCGCAAAAACATCCAGCTTATGCAGCAAGGCCGCGAATACGACGCCTATTACAACGCTTCTGAACTAAGCGATGACGCGATACCGGCGATCATCGATGGACTTGGTGTGATGAGCGACGAGGATCGTTGTTCGTCCATGTCGCACTTGTATCACCGTTTGGTCGAGGCCCGAAGCGAAAGCGACATTCGCTCCTTTAACTTCTCTCGTGAGCAGGCGTTCGACTTGTTAGATGCGAGATCAGGAATCTTAATGAACGGAACTGGTTGCCCAGATTATAAGCCGCATGTCCCTTTGTTTCTTGGCGAATACGGCTCTCGGCATTGACGAGGTGTTAGACTATATTCGTGAAACGAGATCTAATTCGCGAATATATAGCTTACGTTCGGGTCGAGAAGGGCTTGGCGAAGAATTCGCTTGAGGCGTATGGGCGTGACCTCGCGAAGCTTTCGGCGTGGGCGGAAAAGAACGGTATCGATCTGCTGACGCTAAAACGAGAAGACCTCCGCGAGTGGCTGATGGATCTTTCGCGGGCAAAGATCTCGGAGAGTTCGAAACGGCGGTTGATCAGCGCCGTCCGCGGCTTCTACAAGTTTCTGATGACCGACGGGCACATTACAAAGAGCCCGGCTGACGACATCGACACACCGCAGAAGAGCTTCTATCTACCGAAATTCCTGAATCAAGCCGAGATGGAAAAGCTCTTGGCGTCGCCGGACGTGTCGACCGAGACCGGGCTACGCGATCGTGCGGTATTGGAGTTGATGTACGCCTGCGGCCTGCGTGTGTCTGAGGTCGTTGATCTTCAGGTACAAAATGTCGATATCGACGGTGGCATTCTCACTTGCACCGGGAAGGGCAGCAAGACGCGACGGATCCCGATCGGAGCGAGTGCAGTCGAATGGCTCAAAAGCTATCTCGCCGCCCGCCGAAAGCACGAGAACATCGAGGTCCAGAACATGTTCATCACATCGATCGGCCGTCCGCTGAACCGGCAGATGATCCACAAGATGATCAGCGAATATGGCGACAGATGCGGCTTTCAGGGCATTTCGCCGCACACGATCCGGCATTCATTCGCGACCCACATGGTCCAAAACCGTGCCGACATCCGCAGCGTGCAGTCCATGCTCGGCCACGCCGATATCTCGACAACGCAGATCTACACCCATATCACCAGCACGCACCTGAAAAAGGCGTATGAAGATTTTCATCCGCGTTCGGGCAAGAGATCTCCTTAGTCATGCTGGAACGGCAAATCTCCTCTTATTTATCCTACTTTGTGTGGTTTATGATAAGATTCTAGCCTAACTTCAATTTTTCCCGGACGGCAAATCGAGTAAGACCGCCGACTTGAGACAAAAAGGTGTCCTCCGCGCTTGCGCGCCTTGCCGTGTTTCGTTAGTATTGGAAATTTGCTAATTGGCTCAAAAAGCCGATTTGAGCAATCGAAAGAAAGACACGCATGGGTGGTCGAGCGGTCAAAGGCAACGGGCTGTAAACCCGTCGGATTAATTTCCTACGTAGGTTCAAATCCTACCCCATGCACCAGATTGATAAGGGAATTGTGATTTCGGAGTGCGGATCGAAGAAAGATTAGAACGTCTTTCAGCCATCCCGGATCCGCGATCCGGATTCCGAAAATGTTTGCGGGAGTAGCTCAGTTGGTAGAGCGTCAGCCTTCCAAGCTGAATGTCGCGAGTTCGAGTCTCGTCTCCCGCTCCAATTTTTTTTGCGGACCGGCCCAAGTAGCTCAGGGGTAGAGCGCATCCTTGGTAAGGATGAGGTCGCGGGTTCAAATCCCGCCTTGGGCTCCATATTGCAAATACCGTTTTATTAGAGATTGATCGGAGAGACATAGAAACAGATGAGCAAAGAGAAATTCGACCGAAGTAAGCCGCATGTGAATATAGGAACGATCGGGCACGTTGACCACGGTAAGACGACGTTGACGGCAGCGATCACGAAGGTGATGTCAAAGCACAATCCGAAGATGATCGTGCGTGCATTTGATTCGATCGACAACGCACCTGAAGAGAAGGCACGCGGTATCACAATTGCGACGGCACACGTCGAATATGAGACGGCAAACCGCCACTATGCACACGTCGATTGCCCGGGCCACGCTGACTATGTCAAGAACATGATCACCGGGGCGGCACAGATGGACGGAGCTATCCTTGTGGTCGCAGCTACGGACGGCCCGATGCCGCAGACGCGTGAGCACATCTTGCTCGGACGCCAGGTCGGCATCCCGACGATGGTCGTGTTCATGAACAAGGTCGATATGGTCGACGACGAAGAACTGCTCGAATTGGTCGAAATGGAGATCCGTGAACTTCTCTCGAGCTATGAGTTCCCTGGCGACGACATTCCGGTCGTCCGCGGTTCGGCACTCAAGGGGCTCGAAGGCGATCCCGCATGGGAGCCGAAGATCGACGAACTTATGCAGGCGGTCGATGACTTCATCCCGACACCTGCCCGCGAGACGGACAAGCCGTTCCTGATGCCGGTCGAAGACATCTTCACCATCCAGGGCCGCGGAACTGT
>JBBQTV010000165.1:0-8568 GCA_038212935.1 Pyrinomonadales bacterium
GCGCGATCACACCCGATTTTCCGACACCAAGAACGATCACCTTGGTCTTACAATTTGCAATTAGATCGACCGCAGCTTCGGCCGCCGCCCTGCTAAGAATATTAGCCGCACGTTCCACCGCCGACGCCTCAAGTAGAAGTAGTTCGCGAACTTTAGAAAAATTATCCGTCACGAAATGAAGTTTGCTCAATATTCACTTATTTGGCAAGACACCCATGAATGATGTCGGTCTTAAATGCCGAAACCGGTCAAGGATCAAAATTCAATGCGGAAAAAAGATCCCTAACCGGTAATATTACTCGGGAACGGAAAACGAAAACTACTCCACGTTCACGAAATCCGTTCCCGTTCGGCCGAACGTTTCCGGGGCGTACATCTCTTCGGCCTTGGCGGGCGGGACCACGAACTGGCCGGGCGTCGTCGCTCGTGCAACGTAGGTGTATTTGTAGACTCCTTCCCAGAGCAGCGAGCTAAATGCCTCGGCACGTTCGTCGCGGAAGTTTTGGTGCTCGAACCAATTGGCACGCCACCAGTAATAGTTCCGTCCGATCGACGGGCTTCCAACTTCCAAGACGCCCGTGTTGCCGCGGCCCGTGTCGGGCGGGATCGCTTCGGTCGTCGCTAGCTCCGGATTCAGTATCTCCAATCCCGCAGGAAGATTATCGACCAACGCGACGTGGTGCCGCCGTGCCTGGGCGACCATCGTCAGACGAATGCGGACGCGAGCACCGGACTTGATCGTCCAGGTTCCGTCAGCGTTTTGCTTTACGTCGTCGGGGTTGTCGATCGCCTCATATTTTCGAAGAACCGTAAAGCCGTAATCAGCCGGTTCGAGCTTCAGGTTCTTGGGCGCATACTGCATTCCGATGCGGTAATAGAGACGTCCCGCACCTTGCCGATCCATGATCAGATTCGACGTTCCGCCCTGTTCGACCAGATATGACATCGGAATATTTAGCACGTTCGAATCGACCGAGCGGCCACGGAATGTCTGCTCGCCGGCATAGGTATCGCCCAGCCAAATCTTCGTGACGAAGTCAGGCGTGACTTTCTCGAACGCATTAAAATATCTGTCCATCGCCAAAAGAATGAAAACATTCTCCTGCGTCGTTCCCCAGTGGCCTTTCTTGCGATGTGCAAGGAGGCCGCGGACAAGCTTAGGGATGAGATCTTCCACAGCTTCTGTTCCGGTCAGGCCAGCACCCCGAACTCTTATGAGTGCTTCGAGCAGTACGCCATCGGCACGCCGGTTCGAGTGCATTATCAACCAGCCGCCATCAGCATAGTTCGTCACAAAGTTTGCCGCCGCAGCTGTCTCGGTCGTCCGGTTCATCAGGAATCGCGTGATCTGCTCGACCTCTACCGTAGAATCTTTGTCATCAGCAAGAACTGATAACACCCAACCGAGGGCTTCGAAATTAAGCTTCTCGATCGTCGCTTCGGCAAGAAATTTCTTCGCCTTGCCAGCATCCTTGTCGCCCATAAGGTTGCGGATATAAAGAGCATAGGCCGAGATCGTCCATCGCACCTGCGGCGACGAGATGTACCACTGATCTTTCAGCTTGCTTTCGATGTCCTTCAGATAAGGCTTCGTCTTGTTTAGCATTTCGTCCGGAACTTTGTAGCCTTTGGATTTGGCCAACGCAAGTGCGTGCGCGACGTGGATCGATAAGAACGGATACTCATAACGCTCGCGGTCACGCTTCCACAAACCAAAGCTGCCGTCATCACGTTGCCGCGACTGCAGCACCTGAATGTCGCGTGCGAACTGCGCCTCTATCTCAGCCGCGGTCGGCATATCCTTGGCCTTGAAGGCCATCAGCACGTCACGCAACGCCGCGGTCGAGATCATTCGCGACGCGATCTGTTCCGAGCATCCATACGGATACCGGGCCAGATAAATATACGCATCGGTCAACTCCTGCAGCTGTGTCGAGCTCGTCGTTACCTCGAGCCCGCCGAACTGCGGAAAGACATCGCCCGGAGTCTGCACAGGCTGGAATATCGCTCCGTTAGCGTCGGTCGTGCCGTAGGTCGCAAACGCTTCGGTCGTCGCTGGTGTCCACACAGGCAGCGAGATCTCGGCCGCATCGTTATGTTGGCCCGAGCTTACGGCGATCTGGAAGCGTGCAGTTCCCGCTTTTACCGTTGAGACCGGAAAGCGAACCTCTTCGCGGCTATTGGCCCTGACCAAAACGCGCTTACCGCCTCCGCCGGTAAGTTCGGCATTCGAAACACGGACGCCGACATCAACGGCCATATCCTGATCCGTCTGATTTTGAACAACGACCGGCAATTCTATCTTGTCCCCGAAGTTCATGAATCTGGGCGCCGAAGGTCGAACCATCAACGGTTTCTTGGCCGTGATATTCGATTCGGTCTTTCCGAACCGCTTGCCCTGATCGACCGATACCGCCGTTATTCGGTACCGCGTCAGATTGTCCGGCAATTTCACATCCACCGTCGCTCTGCCATTGGCGTCGGTTCGAACAGATGGCGCAAACACGGCCAGAGCGTCGAAGTTCTCACGAAGTTCAATGGGTGTTTCGGCCTGACCGTCATCACGGTCCACACCGTCCATAGACACCTCAGCCGCTGCCATATCCCTCGCACCTTCGGCTCTTGCCGATGGCGACATCGAGAGTTTCTGTCGAGAGATGATTCCGCCGCCGGCTGGTGAAGGACTTGGTGGAGGCGGAGGAGGTTGGACGTCCTCCGGGTTTCCAAGCAGGACATCTTTTCGCAAATGATAATCGGTCACTCCGGGTTGCCGTGAGGTGTAAAAGATCGCCGCGGGATCTGAGATGCTATATCGGGAAAGAGCAAGAACACTTTCGTCGACGATGACCAACGCGACCTCACTATTCGCGACCGGTTCGCCGCGATGGTCTTTGACAACTATATCGATCTTCGTCTCACCGCCCGGCGCGAGGGTCGCATCTTTTGGCTCAGCGGTCACCGTCAGTTTCCTGGACTTGGTTGAAATCGCAAGGTCGATACTTCCACTCGCAAATGCGGGTCGTTTGGCTAGTTTAGGATCGACCTCGCCGGCATCGTTCTGCCGGGCGGCCGCGCCGACCAGATCGACCTGAGCGTGAATGTTCGGGAGATATCCTTCGATCAGCGGTATCTTCAGCGTGATCGACGAATCCTTCATCGAAAACCGCTCAGTCTTAACGATACCTTCGCGTCGGAGCGTCAAAACGCCCTCGGCCGGTGTGAACGGAGCGATGACAAGCAGTTCTGCCACATCTCCCGGCTCGAAATCCTTTCTGCTGGGAATTATCTGAACCTGTTCCTGTTCGACGCTGCGATTCGGCGGAGTTTTGCCGCCCGGAACCCAGATCGTGATCTCGCTTTCGTTAAAACGTTCGCGGTCGTCCATTACTGTCGCCGTGATCGTATATCGTCCGCCTGCCTTAGCGACGAATTCGCACCTTACGGCTGCATCGCTCGATTTGACGTTGCAGAACTGTTCGTCGATGGTGATCTCTTTCCACGAACCGGCATCGAATCGCCAGTCTTTCAACACTGCTTTAATCTCTGTGTCGCGGCCTGCGATCAACTTGCCGTCAAGGTCGGAAACGATCGACTCGATGACGATCTTTTCGCCTTTCTGCACGAACGTCCGCGGCGTTTTGATGCCGACGTACAGGTCCGCCGGATGAACAAGCAGCGTTGTCTGGCTGGCCCACGCCTGACGGTTGACGTCCATAACTGAAGCGGACGCCGAGATCGTGTAAGGCCGCGGCGGTTTGACCGATTCAAAATCGATCTTCAATTGGTGCTTGCCTGACGCATCGGTCACGCCTTTGTGATGCTGCGTTGAGCTCGGCCCGCCCGGACGGCCACTGTAATGGTCAAAACCACGCCACCACGGAATCCACGTCCCAAATGTAAAATCGCCTCTGTTCGGCGGTGTATAGGTCGTGGGTGTCGCCGAAACTGTCCAGTTGGTTTCGGCATTTGCCAGTCCGCCGCCTGCGTAATATTTAGCCTCGACAGAAAGGTCTGCCGTCCCGCCGACAAAATGCGGAGCTTCGCTGTCAACCTTCGCCGAAACTTCGAACTCAGGCCGTCGAAATTCCTGTATCTGATACTGGTGAGTGTGTGCGGCGCCGCCTATCGACGAGTTTGTCGTTATCTGGATGTTGCCGTAGCCGAGGTTTACGTTATCGGGCAGCTTGAATTTGAAATCGAACGCGCCGAAGGCGTTGAGGTTACCAGAGCCTTTTGCTACCTCATTGCCTCGCGGGTCATTTGCTATCCAGGTAAAACCGGAAGCCGCATCGCCGAGCCCTTCTATGTCGCCAAGCTTTCCGCCTGTCATCTTGCGAATATAGCCTTTGACTGCGACCTCTTCGTTCGGCTTATACATCTTGCGGTCATCGAAAACGAACCACCGAAGAGAATCAGAAGTCGCCTTTTTGTACCAACTTCCGCTATCCTGCCAGAAATAATCTGAGTTTTCGGGCAGGAATGCGACATCCTTTCCGCGCCGTGCTATCAGAATGTTCTGTCCCTTTTGCGAAGGCTGATCGGCAAGCGTCAACCGAAGGATTCCGTTGGCCGCGGTCTGCTTTGTCTGTGCAGGCTGGATCGTCTCGATCTCGGCAACGGTTCCGTCCGCATGCAGCGAATCGGTGTTGACCGGATCGGCGCTTCCCCAACTCGAGAACCAGTTCCAGATCGAGCCGAAGAACGTTCCGCCATCCGCAGTCTGATCGTCATTCACGCTCGCGTTCGAACTGACCGAGCCGTCATTTGGATAAATAGAAAGATCGACACCCGCAAGCGGTTTGCCGGTCGCGAGCTCGGTCGCAAATCCTACAAGCTCCGTATTATCAACAAATGCGTCCAATCCGATCTGCGTTGATTGGAGCCAAGTAACGATCCGCGAGCGATCATATTGGTCGCGCTTAACGGTCGGCTCAATATCGATAACAACGTTGCCAAGTCCGCCCGAAAGAGCTTTCGACAGATCGATCCGTGTCTCGACAAGTTCGTCCGCAACGTTCTCGATCGCGACAACATTGTCCGAAACCAGAGCTCCGGGCATCGTAGGGCGCCGTCCATCGTCGTAATTGATATAGCGGACGTACTGTTGATAGGCATGCCAATCTTCCGGTTTGACGCGGTACATTTTTACCCGCATATTGCGATGATTGGTCGAATAAACCGAGAAGTATTTCGCCGCCGTCGGGTCCAAAACCGTCATAAAGCCGCGGTTCGCATAAAGCGTCGCCTGTGCTGAACCCGTTTTGATCGTTGCTGTCGCAGGTGAGCCTAGTTGCTGGCCGAAGGTATCCTGAAGCGTTCGATCCACCGTGACCTTATACGTCGTTTGGCCTTTTTTTACGCCCTGAATATAGATCTGAGTGCCGGACGGGTAGATGTTGAGGCCTTCGACCGCAGGCTCGATCTTGACCATTTCTTTCGTGAACTTAGAAGCGTCGATCGAGTTGGTGAACTGGATCATCCACTGTTCGAACGGCGAACAATTCGCATTCTTCTGCCATCCGCACATGGCCGTAACGAATTTCATCGGGCCGAACGTCCGAAAGTTGAACGACTGAGGCGCGGTTGTGGTCAGCGGGCCTTCGGCCGAGGGTGTGCCCTTTTCAATCGAGACCGTGATCGGTGAATTGGCCGGAAGAGCATTATCCGCGGACCCGTCGGCTCCAACGGCACGAAACGCCAGCCATCGGCCGGGTTGTGCCTGTTTTGCATAGTGACCGACGCTGCCTGCGATCTCCTCTTCGGTCGCAAGCCTAATCGGCAAACGTTTACCACCGGCGCTTACCGTGATCGTTTTCAAAACGGCTTCGGGGTTGATCGCCTGATCAAAGCCAATGAATATCACAGCATCGCGACGCGTCGTCTGATTGGCCGGGATCATCTGGATCGCTTTGGGTGGAGGCGTTGTAAATGTCCATGTAAAATCTTTCTGCAGCGTCGGTCCGGTAACTGATTTTGTTCCGGCTGGGACGCGGGCCGTAAAAACTGTTGCCATCGGGAAACGCTTATCGGTGTCGAACATCAGCGTCCGTGTGCCGAGCCATCGCCATTGGCCCTCGACCTGCGGCGACAGTTCGACCGGAGCGTATTTTGCTGCCTCGTCCTGCGACGTGACGGCCACCATCGGCTGCGAGAATGTGATATTCAGGTCGGGAGCGAGCGGCACTTCGCCTTCGGGCGAGAAGCGGATAACTTCCAGGGCACGCTTTGCACCGGTCTGATCCGGCACGGGAGATTGGTCTGCTGCCGGAAATTTTACCGGGATCTTTTCGCCGGTCTTTGGAGCCGGCAGCGTCCCGAGGCGTTTGGCGAATTCTGCCGCATCGTCCTGCGCGGTCCTTATCGCCGGCAGACGGCCGAGAAGCTTCCCTGACTCGTCTGCTGAAAGTGGATCGGTCGGCGCGGGCGGTTGAATGTCGCGCGTCTCGGAGCCCTCGACACCTTCGCTCAGACGAAATTTTAAGCCATCCTCGATATCTTCCATTCTGCTATCCCGCGTTTTACCAAGTATCTGTGCTTCGGCGGTAAGGCCAAAAGGTACGACCGACGTAAAGTAAACTGCAACAAATAGCGTCCAAGCAACAAATTTCTTCATTTTATTATTCCGTTCCCATTCACGGCTGCAGAAATCAACGCCCTGAGGGAGTTCGCGTCAATTTCATCAGAATGCCGAAGATCAGACTAGGCCGGTTTAACATAAGTGCTGTGCCGGCTACGATTAGAGAACGCAGCGGCAGTCCGGGTCTTGCATTACATCACACAAAAATGACGAAGCCTCAGCATTAGAGGCATCGTCCCGATCATCGGATGCTTTACGCGCTTATAATTCTTCAAGAACGACCATTGCCGCCTCACCGCCGCCGGCGGCTACGTTCACGAGAGATTGATTAGACAATCGTACCAGTCCGCCTTCGACCTTGCCACGAAAGATGAATGGATCGAAATCGATCAGCAGGTTCACAAGGCTCGCTTCGTTGTCGTACGTCGGGAAATTAACTTTTGCGACCTCAACCCGCTCCTGAACTACAAATGGAACCCTCAACGCATTTTCTATCGCCGCATCCCATTCGGTTTCGCTGCTTTCCCAGCCGACAACGATACCACTTCCGCCATAATCGTCATTAGGCTTAAGGATAAGCTTGCTCCGCTCGCGTCGCGTGAATTCGAGAAGTTCGACGAAGTCGCCGTCGTATCGCGTCTTTCGGTCGCTGACCCGCCGCGTCCACGGCAGGTGCTTGTCGATCATCTCGCGGTGTTCGCTCGTGAAAAGCCGGTCGAACCGCTCAGTGTGCAAAACGGCCAGACTCGCTTTTTTATGCGGTATTTTTGTTCGGAAGGAGTTCGCCATGCAGACGTTTCCGTCGCGATAAGCCTGCAGCAGCGGATGGTCGTCATTGGAGCGCTCAAATAACTCGTGGATCAGCACTCGTTTGTAGAAGATATCTACGTCAAAATCACCGATCCGCAGCTTGGAACCGTCATATTCGAGCATGCCCGGGTCTGCGATGAGAGAGCGATGACCTTGCGATTCGAAATAACCGTGAAGGATCTCAAATTCGGTGAAGGTTGAGACACCCGTCCAATCGACGATCGCGATATTGGGCTTTTCCTTTTCGCCGCCGAAATCGCGGTACGCGGCAACTAGCCCATCAAGGAGCTTTTCGTGCGGCTTTGGCTTCCAGTGCGAGTGTTCATTGAGGAATTCACCGATCTCCGGCACGTTGCTTAACACCTTTTCGATCTGCATCTGGTCAGAGATACCGGCCGGTGTTTCGCCGTTGTATTCCAGAAATTTGAAGCTATTGCCGGCGATGAATGCGTCCAGCCGGCTTGAATTGCATACGCCGCGATATCCCGGATCGATTCGCGCGTAGCGCTCTTCTGTTTCAGTCAAAGCTAGCTCGGTCATTACCTCTTCGTCGACCAAAGCGGCCTGCGTCATCACTTCAAAGGCGTCCGCCAGAACCTCGGCAGCATGCTTGATCTCGTTATATTTGGCTCGAGTAAAGAACTGGGGACGGAGAAAGGGTGAATACGGCCTGCCGTCGGCTACGATGCCAAACTCCCGCTGTGCCGCATCAAGTGCGTTGAACATTTGCGTGTCCATTTGATGGTTTTCGATGAGCGATCGGTCCAGTTCGGCGACTATTTTGTCAAGTTTATTGTCCATAGCAATGTAGAGTTCGGTTGGTTTGCGAACAACTTTAAACCAAGTTGGCCCAATTCCCAATTCGTCAATAAATTCGGCAATTTCGAGTATGTTTAATTTATTCGGATTCCTGTTATACTTACTAGGTAAATTGCAACTTCTCGTTTTATGCTGTCGTAGGAAATTGTGCGGAAGTTGTTGTGGTTAACTTTTAATTCAGGAGCGAACGGAAAACGATGGGTTTGTGGCAGAGAGTAAAGAGGATCTTTTTTGCGGGCACCGGAGCCGCACTGGACAAAATTGAAAATCCGGAACTGGTATTGCAGCAAACAATACGAGACATGCGCGACCGCGTTCCGGAGCTGAACAACTCGGTTGCCCAGGTGATGGCGACCGAACGT
>JBBQTV010000166.1:0-8542 GCA_038212935.1 Pyrinomonadales bacterium
GCCAAGCGACCTTTTCAATCCGTCGTTTCAGCTAACAGTCGTAAGCGTCGCGGCGATAATCGGGATCGCATTGCCGCTAATATCAAAAATACGAGCGATCGGGAGCTGGCGTCCATCTGCTCAGGAACCATTACCTCCGCGGGCTCCACGCTGGCTGGTTCGGGCTTGCGAGACCTTATACTGGAATAGAAATGCGTGGGACATCGAGCTCCGTGCCGAGGTGTGGTCGGCGAGCCTTTTCAAGGCCCCATACTTCGGCGGTCGATTAACCGGAGCGGCCCGCCGTGCGACGGCTTATTGCTTTGAAGCGGTGATCGTTTCGCTTTCGGTTCAGGTCTGTCTGCTGCCGTTGCTTATCTACTATTTTCACAGATTGTCACCAGCCTCGGTCTTGCTAAATATCTGGGTCGGCGTACTATTGGCGGCGAAAAGCATTGCCGCCGGGATCGCGTTGATACTAGGTTCCATTAGTTCGTTGTTGGCGGCACCCATGGTCGAGATCGTGGAATTAATCAACGGGCTGATGTTGTGGATTCCGAAACTATTCGTTCAACTCGATGCCGCGAGTTGGCGGGTCCCGGTCTATTCGGGCGGACTGCGTTGGGCATATCTGATATATCTGTTGCCGGTGGTGATCTTCGCGGCACTTCTATCGCAATGGCAGCCATTCCGGTCCAACCAAGGTCAAGGCCGATCGAAATGGCTCCTCGCTGTATCCGCCTCAGTGGTGCTTCTTTATGCGGGAACGCTCGTTCTTCACCCATTCAGTTCGCCGGCTGCGGACGGCCGGTTGCGGATAGATTTTCTTGATGTCGGACAGGGCGATGCAGCAATTGTCACGTTTCCAAACGGTGAAACAATGCTTATCGACGGCGGCGGAATAGTGAACTACAACAGATCGGCTGGCGACGATGAAGAGTTTGAGCCGGACATAGCCCGTGTTGGCGAGATGGTCGTTTCCGAATTCCTATGGGAACAAGGGTATTCGCGTATCGATCACATAGTGGCTACCCATGCAGACGCCGACCATACGCAGGGATTGATCGATGTCGCACGCAATTTCAATATCGGTAATGCATACTTCGCTTCAGCACAGATCGCAAGCGACGACACCGAACAGCTGTTCGGAATACTAGATGATCGAGAGGTTGCGATTCGCAGCCTTCAACGTGGTGATAAGCTGCTGATCGGCGGAGCGGAACTTGCGGTCTTACACCCGAATGCGAATTCAACGGCGGAAAACACTACAGAAAATAATCGATCGCTTGTGCTGATGTTGCGATACGGCGGGCGATCATTTTTGTTTACTGGTGACATTGAGCAACAGGCCGAGGCAGAGCTGTTGGCTTCGGGCGATAAGATCGATACAGATATCCTGAAGGTACCGCACCACGGAAGCCGTACGTCTTCGACCCCAGACCTCATAAATGCGACGAAACCGAAAATAGCGGTTATTCCAGTCGGGAAGCGGTCGAGATATGGTCATCCACACGCTGAGGTCGTTGGCCGCTGGACGTTGGCCGGCGCGAAGCTCATGTCGACCGGCGAACGGGGGACTATCACGTTCATCGCCACCGGTGACGGCGAAATTAGTGTCAGCACCTTCAAATAGACACAGAAAAGCCCGAGAATTTGGCTTTTCAACCTCTCGAGCGTTCCTTCAGTTGGCCTGTTTGAATAAAGAATAGAGATTTCTTTGGCGGATGTCAAGAAAAAGTTAATGTAAAACATTAACTTTCAATCTTTTATCAATGTTTAAAGTGCCGAATACCCGTAAATGCCATCACGAACCCGTGTTCATTGGCCGCCGCGATTGATTCGTCATCCTTAATCGACCCACCAGGTTGAATTATCGCACCAACACCCATCTTGGCGGCCTCGTCCACGTTGTCTCTAAAGGGAAAGAAAGCGTCTGATGCAAGAGAACACCCGCGAACTGGGAGTTCAAAGCGTTCCGCCCGCAATGCAGCGATCCTGACCGAATCGACGCGGTTCATCTGTCCGGCACCGACGCCAATCGTCTGGACCGCGTTTGCGAGGACGATCGCATTTGATTTGACGTGCTTGCAGACTTGCCACGCAAGAAACATTGCTTTCAATTGTTCTTCGGATGGTTGCTTTTCTGAGACTATCTTGAGATCTCCTACCGCAAGCTTATGAACATCGGATTCCTGAACAAGCATCCCGCCGGATATCTGCTTGTATTCGAGTCCAGCACTTTGCGAACCTTGGTTTGCCGTAAGCCGGAGAACTCTCAGATTCTTCTTTGCCTTAAATGCTTCTAAAGCAGCGGGGTCGTAATCGGGTGCGATCACCACTTCGGTAAAGGTCTCGATCACAGAGGCTGCGACCTCCGCATCAACCGGACGATTGAAGGCCACGATGCCCCCAAATGCCGAAACGGGGTCAGTAGAAAGAGCACGTGTATACGCTTCTTCGTTCGACGAGCCGAAACCGACGCCGGAGGGGTTGGTGTGCTTGATGATCACGACCGCACGCTCATCGAAGTCCTGCACGAGGTTCCAGGCGGCATCTGCATCGATGTAGTTATTAAAAGACATCTCCTTGCCGCCAAGCTGCTCCGAGTTCGCGATGCCTTCAGTTCCGTCGACGGTATAGAGTGCTGCTTTCTGGTGCGGATTCTCGCCATATCTCAAGTCGTGAATCTTTGACAGCTCTATCAGTTTGTATTCAGAAAGTTCACTGCCTTCATCGAGCGCGAGATCCTCTTCATCCTCCGATTCGTTCTCGGACTGAATGAAAAGAAGGTCGGCCAACGGATTATATGGCTCGAGAATATCGAGGTCGTCGTTGCTTAACTGGTGGGCCAGGTATGAGGAGATCGCGAGATCGTAGCTAGCGGTGCGAGTATAGGCCAAGGTGGCTAAACGCTGCCGCGTTTCAATCGATAGCGAGCCGTCATTCGCCGTCATTTCTTCAAGAATGCCGTCATAAAGACGATGGTCGGTAACAACCGCGACGTCCCGCCAATTCTTCGACGCCGAACGGATCATCGCCGGTCCGCCTATATCTATGTTCTCGATGGCGTCAGCAAGGGAAACGCCGTCTTTTGCGACAGTTTCTTCAAACGGATAAAGATTGATGACCACGATGTCGATGGGCTCGATACCGTGTTCTCGCATCGAAGCGACGTGTTCATCATTGTCGCGAAGCGCCAACAATGCGCCGTGGATCTTTGGGTGTAGTGTTTTTACCCGGCCGCCCATCATCTCCGGAAAGCCTGTTACATCGGCAACCTCGGTCACCTCAATGCCGGCCTCACGGAAAAGCTTGGCAGTGCCGCCGGTAGAGATGATCTGTACGCCGAATCCGGCGAGTGTCCTGGCAAATTCTACCGCACCGGTCTTGTCTGAAAGGCTTACCAAGGCACGCTTGATGGGTCTTAACTCTGACATATCAAATTAAACAAACTTCGTCTTACTCCAAATAAAATTAAAAGGCGGCCACGAATGACCGCCCGAAAAAACGTGAATTACCGCTATCAATTAGCCCGGAACTTGAGCGACCGATCAGCAGTCAACTGAAATGCCGGGGAAGTCGATCGGGAAGATCGCATCTAAAAGAAAAACCGGCCGAGAAAGAGAAGGCTCAGGATCAATGCAAGAGCGTACATTACTATTTTGACCAGCGTCATAGTATCCTCGTAAACAGGTCGGGAGCAGCAAATATCAAAAGAAACTTTCTATATTTTAGTTCTGAGGCGCCAAGAATGTCAACGCACTTCCAAAAGCCGGGTGCGATCATTGCCCTTATTTGGTGCACTTTACAAATCTTTACAATTGCGGATGCTCAAACGGTCACGATAGCAGTGAGTGGAGAGCTTGAAAGTGAGGTTGTGGTTTCGGGCACCTTTCCGTCTATCAATGGCGTTGCTGAGCGGCGGAATCTTTCATTTCTAGATTCGATCGCAGGAATTCAGGACCTGGCTGGTCGGATCAAAAATGTTTCCCTGGCGGATGTCAATGGTGTCGCGGTCAACCAGAGAAAGCTCGCGAATGGTGAATATCTGGCAGAACGAGAGTTCCGAACATTTTCGTACACGATCGACCTGACCGCGCGAACCGAGTCAACGGCTGCTGCACATATCTCGTGGATCGGGGCCTCGAACGGACTCCTGATGATGGCAGATCTTCTTCCCACAATGCCGCAAGGATTCGGCGGAAACGTTGAGTTAAAGCTTCAGGACGGTTGGAGTCCCGGCGGCGTGTGCAGTCGCGACGAAGGGAAGATCAACTGCAAGTTTGTTGATCTCGCGAATGGGGTCATCCCGATCGGCCGAGATCTTCGCCAGCATCGTTTGACCATGAAAGACGGTTCAACGGTGCTCCTCGGCGTGGAAGGCAAATGGCAGTTCACAGACGATGAAGCGGTGAATATGGTTACCTCGATCTACGAAAGTAAGCGGGGAATCTTTGGGTCGGCTCCCGGTTCGAACGTTTCGGTTTCGATTGCGGGCTTTCCTACTTCTCAACGTGCCGGAACCTGGCAGGCTGAGACGCGAGCCACAAGCGTTACAATCGTTTCGGCAGACATGGCATTTCGGACGCAGTCACTTCAGCGATTGCACGAGCAGCTTCGGCATGAGCTATTCCACCTTTGGATTCCCAACGGCCTTAACCTTACGGGAGACTATGGATGGTTTTACGAAGGGTTTGCTCTTTACCAGTCGCTTCGTACAGGGGTTGATCAAAACCGTATATCGTTTGATGACATGCTCAGCACGCTGTCGAACGCGACGGCGATCGCACGCCGGAGCCCGGGAGGGCCTCTGACAGACGCGTCCGCACGTCGTTGGCAGGGCACGAACACAGAAGTGTATGCCCGCGGAATGTTGGTTGCATTTGCGGCTGACGTCGCGATCATTTCTGCATCAAAAGGAAAAAGGAATATAGGCGACCTGCTTGCCGATCTTTATCTGCGACACAACAAAAGTAGAACGATGACCGATTCCTACGCAGCCATTCTGGGCATCATGTCGGAAAGAGAGGAACTCGGCGAACTGGTCGAGCGTAATATCAAGAAAGGCGAAGCGATTGATCTTCCTTTGGTTGCTGTTGTCGCGGGTTTGGACTTGAACGGAGCCCCGGGTCGGGAGAGATTGGCCCCCATGAAGAAACCGAATTCCTCGCAAAGGCGCGTCTTGGAAAAGTTAGGCTATAATAGCTGGAGAAGGACTCCCAAATATCAGAATGCGAACTAAAGTAACTTCAATTGCCTTGATCATTTCGGTGTCGGTCTTTGTCTCCGGTTGTTCGATGCTTGATTCAATGGTCAATTCGTTTTCCAAGGCCGTAGGACTTGCTGACACGGCGATCGTAATTGCTAAGACTGCACAGATACGAACTTCGTATGCGGTAGTTGCAGCCGATCTGCTCGAAGTCAAACGGGGTGACCGGCTCGATGTTTTGGATCAGATGGAATTCGAAAAAGTCCTCTGGTACCGTGTTCGGGCCCGTGACGAAGAAAGCACCGAAGGTTGGATCGAAGCCCAGAACGTGATCACAAACGAGGTTCTTGAGAAGTCTCAGGAACTTGCCGCGAGTTTCAAGGACATACCGCCGCAAGCCGCAGGGAAGCTACGCGCCGCCTCGAATCTGCGTCTGGTGCCGGAAATGGATGCAGAAAACGTCTTATTCCGACTTGCAAACAACTCGTCATTCGAGATCATGGATTGGTCTTTTGTACCAAAACAGCAGGTCTCGGATGTAGATGATTCGACAACCGGTGAAAAGCGGGAAGGCTTAAGCTCGGCGGATGCCGATATAGAAGCCTCAAAGACTGCGGGCGAACCGGAAAAGATCGAAGAAAAGTATGATATCTGGTATCTTGTCAGGCTCGATCCGTCGGTTTCGCCTGCACCGGCAGGTTGGCTTTTCGGCCGCCAGGTTGAGCTCAATATTCCATCGGAGATCGTTTTTTTCCAGCAGAACAATAGAAAGTTTGTAACCTGGCAGCGGCTTGATTCGGATCTGCAATCGTCGACAGTTACTGCGGATAGAACGGCAACCCCCGGAAGTTGGGTTATCCTTACGCGTACAAACATCGTCAAGGCGATCGACGGTGTTGAGCCCGATTTTGATGGCATCATGGTCTTGGCTTTCGATAAATATGACCAAAGTTATTACACTGCGTGGCGATCAACAGGTGATATGTGGGGACTGCTTCCTCTCCGTGTCGAGGGTTCTGGTGACAGCAAGACATTTTCTGTTCAGTTTCGGCATCCTGAGGGGCGGATGGACGAAAAGCGGTTTGTAGTGTTTCGCGACAGAAACAGGTTGAGAATCACACCGCCAGAAGACATAGCGCAGTATATGGAAAGCAAAAGACGGTAAGGAAGTCCGATATGATCGATCCCGAGACGCCAAGCTTTGAAAGCCCTTTCCCCGATACGGTAGAGATCGAGATCACAGATTCGATAGACCTACATTCGTTTCTACCCAAGGATATTAAGGCGGTGGTTATTGCGTACCTTGAAGAAGCACACAAGAAAGGGATTGGCCGAGTTCGGATCATCCACGGTAAAGGGATAGGCGTTCAACGTGAGATAGTTCGCAAAGTTCTTGCGGAAAGTGAACTAGTGCAAGGATTTAAGTCTGGTGATGAGTTTTCCGGCGGTTGGGGAGCGACGATCGCGGAACTCGGTGACAATGCCTAGTTGTCGTCCACGTCTAACACATCGACCCAAGTCTCATCGTGTGGTTCAAGCCCCATTAATTCGATCATCGAATCCTGTTCAGCAATACGCCGCTCAGCTTGATCAAGACGAGCCGTAAGACTCTTGCAGCGGCGTTCGAGCTGAGCCAGTCTCTTCTTGCGGTCCTTGTCCAGTCGGTCGAGGTAAAACATGTAAGCCATCTGAAGCCCGGCAACGCCGGTCAGGGCAAGCGAAAGGCAAATCAAGACGTAATAAAGCATGGTTCGTAATGATCTCCGCTCGAACTTTTCTTTTAAGCAGTGCGAAAAGTTCACAAAAACGGGGCGATTACTAACGAGTGTGTATTCGTAGTATACCCTTGACCTGGACGCGATTAAAAGTAAAAATCAGCAAATGTCGCACTCCCTTGATACGGCCGCAACTGGAAACACGCTGCGATCGTTTCTTTATTTGATTCAATAATGCAGAATTCAAATCTTAAATTGGTCTACACGCTGTTGTGTGATGATGTTCGGATCGAGCTTGGCAACAAGATCTCGCTGATGGGGATCTTTCAGAACATCATGGTGGAAAAGCTGCCGGTTTCGTTGATCAAGTTTGCGGTGATCAATCATTGGACCGGAACCGGAAATCATCAGACCGAGGTCCGGATCCTGACACCGAACCGGTCTGACGTAATGGTCACATCCCAACCAACCCCGATAGAACTGGCGCCGGGCGGGTTTACCGACAACGTTAGCTTTTTCGTAAATGTCGTATTTCCGGACGCTGGGACTTACTGGGTGCAGACACTGGCAGATACGGTCGTCCTTGACGAAAAACCACTGATCGTAACTGACAATACAAATAGCGAAATAACTCGCCCCCCGGATGAGATCACTGATACGGTGAATTAGTCGTTAGCAGGCCGAGAGATGTCCAGAGTGATTGCTGCACGATAGATCGCCGCACCTTCAATCACGATCTCCTTCTCGCCTTTCGAACCTTTATAGCTTGCAACGATCTTGTACTTCGACGCTCCCTCCGGCTGTCGAAATGTAAAGTCGCCGCTAACATTAGTATACGCTATCCCAAGCCGCCGGGGTGAAGCGGAGGTTACCTCGTACAACTCAACTTTTGCTCCGGGAATGCTTGTTCCTTCCCGGAAAAAAATACTCCCGCGGACGATCACCTGAGTTCCTTGGTCGACGGCCAAAATAAGGCGGTTGCCCAGGTTGATGGTCTTTCCCTCGACGCGGACACCAAATTTGACACCAGTCGCATAACCGGGTGCATCGAAAGCGATGTTGTAAGTGCCCGGCCTCAGTCCGCCTAAAACAAAATCACCCTTACTGTCAGAGCGAACCGACTTGATCTCCTGCCCCTCCTGCCGGGCCGTAACTGTTGTGTTTGCAATACCTTGGCCCCGCTGATTGCGGACCTTGCCTTTAACACCGCCGGATTGAGCAGAGATCGTCGCCGGCACCATCACAAAGCCGATCGCCAGCGCGATCAGGATAACAAACCTAAATATTCTACGATTAACCATTTTCTTGAGCCGCGGCGTTCTCTTTTCGCAGATCGCGGGCTACATCATTGATGATGTCATCAAGGGTTCGGGTTGGCTTATACCCTATAAGGCGACCAGCTTTTTCAAGGCTTGGAACACGTCGCTGCATATCTTCGAACCCATCGCCGTAAGCTTCTTCGTACGAAACATAGCGGATCTTGCTGCTGCTGCCGGTTAGTTCGATAGCTTTCTGAGCAAGCCCGTTGATCGTCGTCTCCTGGTCGTTGCCCAGATTGATCACTTGCCCGAAACACTCCGGGGTGTCGAGCAGTTTCGACAATCCTTCGACTACGTCATGAACATGGCCAAAGCAGCGG
>JBBQTV010000167.1:0-8343 GCA_038212935.1 Pyrinomonadales bacterium
GGCGGCACGACTGCCGGATCTGTGGACCTCCTCAATGTTGCGCCGCAAGGGGTCGCCCGGCTGCATCTTTCTGAGCGTCATATCGCTGTAACCGTTGATCGCCGTCAGCAGATTGTTGAAGTCATGCGCGATGCCGCCCGCTAAAACTCCGACCGCCTCCATCTTCTGCGCCTGCCGAAGCTGTTCCGCTTGTGCACGCTCGATGTCAAGAAGCCGGACATTTTCGATCGCGTTCGCCGCCAGGTTCGCAGCCATCTGCATTGCGGTCGCATGGCTTTCCGTGAACGCCGCCAGTTCATTGCTCTGCACCTCGACACCGCCGACCGTCCTGCCCATCACAGACATCGGGACCACCAGCGATGACTGGGGATGATCGCCGCCGAGGTGATGCGCCGGTTGTCCCTCTATCGCACTCTGAAAATCATCGGTAATGATTATCTCTCCAGTTAAAATCGCCCGGCTGTGAGGGCTATTACCCATTCCCATTTGAGGCACAGTCGATGCATCTAACTTGACTCCTTCGCTCCAGAGATAGGCGGCCGTACGCGTATTTTGCTTCGCATCATACAACGAGATAGTTAACGCATCCATTCCGGTCGAAACGTGGGCGAATTCGTGAAGCTGTTCAAAGACCGTTTCCAGGTCACGAGCGTCGCCGAGAGCGAGAGCGAGCTTCGACACTCGGTTCAGCAACAGGCCATATTCAAGGATCGCCCGCTGGTCTGCCTCTCGCAATGTCTCTTCGGCTAACTTGCGTTCAGTTATGTCCCAGTTGACGCCTATAAAACGCAGGGCCTTTCCATTCTTATCGCGCAGCACCTTTGCGCTCGACTCCAGATGACGCACTTCACCATTTGGCCACACGACGCGAAATTCCGAGTGGAAGTCCCCGGGGCCTTTCTCCGCCACTGCGAGCTCTTCGAGAACTCTGTCATGATCCTCCGGATGGTGATTAAGGTTCCATGTTTCCCGTGAGCCGCTGAAGTCCTCGTCGTGGTTACCGTAAAGATCATACATTTTGGCGTCCCACTTTATCGTGCCTTGGACGAGGTCCCAATCCCAGATACCAATGCTCGCGGCTTCGGTCGCGAGCGAAAGTCTCTGCTGACTCTCTGCGAGTAAGGTCTGAGCCTGCTTTCGTTCAGTGACGTCACGCGTTGATCCTACGACGAAGTCAACACGGCCGCTCGGGCCGATGGCCGGCGAGAAAATATATTCATAAATACCCCAAGTCCCATCCACAGCCGTATACGGTGTTTCGTCCGTTAGCGTCTTCTTTGTACGGTAAACCTGTTGGATCTGTCCCAGCAGCTTATTCGCGAGGTCGGACGGATATTCCAGATCATGGAAGGTTTTTCCGACAACCTCGTCAAGTGTCCGGCCCCAAAGGTCGAGAACTGGCTGGTTGACAAAGACGATTCGCCCCTCAGAGTCGTAGATCTGCGCAAAATCCGACATCGACGAGAGCATCGTCGTCAGCATGCGTTCGCGTTTTTCGGTACGCTCCCTCAACGAAGCAAGCCTCGCTTCGGCAAGCTTCCGCTCGGTTATATTGTCGAAGACGCCTACGAAATTCCCGCGGTTTGAGCTGTAGATCGTGAGCGCAAGCCACCTTTTTAACGGTTCGACGTACTTCTCAAACCTTTCAGTACGTCCGGTTAACGCCACCCGACCGTATGCTTCAAAAATTTCCGGATCAATTTCTCCGCCCGGAATGAGTTCACTTATCCTTTTTCCCACTACGTCCTTCATGCCCGTGAGGCCTTCGAACGCACCATTGACCTCGGTGTACACCCAGTCCACCAGCTTGTCGCCCTCAAAGATCGTCTGACAATAGGCATACCCCTCGACCATATTCTCGAACAGGGAATGATAGCGAGCTTCACTTTCCAGAAGGGCTACTTCCGCTCGTTTTCGGGTCGAAATATTTTGGATCGTACCTCTAAGGCCGATAATTTCGCCGCGTACGTCTCTGCTCGGTTCACTTGTGGCTTGAATATATACACGCTCACCGTCGGGCCAACTGGCTGCGAGTTCGTATGCCTGAGTCTCACCGGACTCAATGGCAAGAGCTACCTTCGCGTCCATCACATCCCTGCTCGGCATGTCAAAATATGCCTGCATCGCCTGGTAGTCTTTAGGTGGACCAAGATCAGGATCACGCCCGACTATCTTATAGATCTCCTGCGACCACGTGATCACCCCGGTCCCCTTGTCCCATGTAAAATCACCGATCTGGCCGATTCGCTGAGCGTCCGTAAGTCGCTGAAGCGTTTGCTCGATCTCAGCTTCGGCTTCTTTTTTCTCGCTAATATCCGTAACGATCCCGGCGAGGCGAATGACTTCTCCGTTGGAATCTTTAACCTGAAAACCTCGAGCGCGGATCCACCGTAGTTCGCCGTCCGGCCGAAGGATGCGAAACTCGACCTCTATTGTTGGCCTGTCGAGCATAAGCCCAGCATAAGCTTCCTTTACCCGTTGGCGATCTTGCGGAAAAATGTGCTCGTACCATTCGTCGGGATCGGCGTAATTGTCTCTCAATTTACGGCCCCAGATCTGTTCGTACGCTGGACTAATGTAATAGATCTTGCTCATGTCCGGCGACCGGATCCAGAACACGTCGGAAATGTGATCGGCAAGCTGATGAAATTTTTCGTCGCTCTCGCGTAGATTCTGTTCGGCCGCTTTTTGCTCAGTTATGTCGCGAACATATCCTTCGAAGTAATCAGTCGCACCGTCGGCGGTTCTGACCGTGTGTGCCGTAAGTTGGATCCAGATCGGCGAACCGTCCTTTCGCTTCCATTTAAGGTCTACGTCTCCTGTCAGGCCCTTCTTACCGTACTTTTCAAACAGCTCGTGGCGATCATTGAGGTCAAAATAGATATCAGCGAAATTTGTTCCTAATAGTTCATCGACCGTTTCATAGCCGAGCATGCGTGCGAAGGTTACATTCGCGGTCGTGATCGCTCCATCAGCCTGCGACTGGTAAATGCCGACCGGCGCGAGCGTGAAAAGGTCTTGGTATTTTCGCTCAGAAGCAAGGCGGGCGGCTTCGCCAAGTTTTCGTTCGGTGATGTCGTTGATAACAGCAAGGAAGACGGGCTTCCCGCCCTGATCGACAAGCTGCAAATGAACTTCGACCGGATAAAGGCTGTCGTCGGCCCGGCGGTGCACCGTTTCAAACGTGATTTTCGGCTTTTCGCGACGGACCAGCGGCCCGATCATTGCTTTAAAATCAGGGTCCGTGATCTCTGGCTTGAGATCGACAGGTGTTAACCGACGCATGGCATCCATCGAGTAACCGAGATTCGTTCGGGCACATTCGTTGACGTATTCAAAGAGCATCGTGTCCCCATCAAAGATGTAGATCTCATTTAGGGTGCCTTCGAGTACGTTCAAAAGACGGTTCTTTTCGGCAGCTGCGCGAAGACGTTCCGTAACATCGGAAAATACAACTACAGAACCGCGAGGTTGTCCATTCTGGTCTAAGATCGGTGTGCAAACATACTCGACGTTAAAGCTTGTGCCGTCTTTTCGCCAGAAAACCTCGTCTGTCACCCTACGAACCAACCCATCCTGTAAGGTCGCGTATATGCCACACTCGTTTCGCGGGTAGGCGGTGCCATCGGCTCGAGTGTGATGGATCGTGGGATGTGACTGCTTGCCGATCAGTTCGGCGATTTCATAGCCAAGCATTTTGGCTCCGGCGGGATTTTCAAATCTGATTCGGCCGTCAAGGTCGATCCAGTGCACGCCCTCGCCTATCGAGTTCAGGAGAATTTCTCTTTCAGCGCGTTGTATTTCCAATTGAGCTTCAAGCCCTTTTCGTTCACTGATGTCGCGGGCGATCCCTTGTACTCCAATTGGGATACCATCTTCGTAGATTATTCTTGAGTTTACCTCGACCATTACCCCACGGCCATCTTTCGTTCGAAGTTCGACCTCATGAGTCGGAGCCTCTTCGCCCGCTAGTTTTGCAGCAATTATTTTCTTCGCAGTCTCGAGTTCCGCTTCAGGGATCGCATCGGCGATATTCATCGCCAATATTTCATCTTTCGTAAAACCGGTGAGTGTTTCAGCAACCCTATTGACGGACGTATATTTGCCGGTAAGGTCGTGGGTGTAAATAATGTCGAGGGCGTTTTCCACGAGCTCGCGATAGCGCTCCTCCGATGCGCTCAATGCCTCCATTGCTCGCTTCCGATCGGTAATGTCACGAATGATGCCGGTGAAGTATCGGCGCCCATTCTGGACAAACTCGGAAAATGAGATGGTGATCGGAATTTCCCGACCACTCTTATGGAGGCCTGCGACTTCAACATATTCCCAGGGTACGTGCTTGATGCCCGTTTCCTGATATCGCTTCATTCCCGCAGAATGCAGAGCGCGCAAATATTCGGGCATGAGCATTAGGAGCGATGCCCCCTTCAGTTCGTCGACTCCGTAACCAAAGATCCGCTCGGCGGCGGGATTTATAAAACGGATGGTACTGGAGTCGTCGATCGTGACGATTACGTCCGGCGCTGTTTCGACAACGCTCCGATAACGCTCCTCCGAAGCTATTAATTCTTCTTCGGCGTGTTTATGATCGGTGATGTCTTGGACCGAACCGACGAGTTTTCTGGGTTTGCCGGTCTCGGTATCAATGACGATCTCCGCCTTTGCCCGAACGACACGCTCGATGCCATCGGGGCGGATGATGCGGTGCTCGATCTCGAAAGGTTTGTAGTGCCTGAGCGCCTCGTCAATTGTTTCCGCAAGACGTTCCCGGTCGTCGGGATGAACGCATTTGTAGAAATTCTCATCGTTGATCTCGAACTCGCCCGGTTCGAAGCCAAAGATCCGGTAATGTTCGTCAGACCAGCGCTCTTTTTCCCACTTTCCATCTGCAGAAAGGTCCATCACCCAACTTCCCAGATGGGTGAGCCGCTGCGACGTCGCAAGCAGAAGTTCGCTATCCCGAAGCTCGTCTTCGGCGCTCTCGAGTTCCGCCACACGCTGTTCAAGCCGAGCATTCAACTGATGGACGTCTTGGTCAATTGGCTCGGATCGGCTGACATTGCGAACGTTGCACTGGATCAACTGCTGACCGTTATCGTCGTAGACGTTGCCGACGAATTCGACGATTCGACACTGGCCGTCGCGAGTTTGTATCGAAAGGTTTTCGTGGAAAACGTGCCCGGTTTCCTGAAGTTCCTTGAATACAGCCTCTCCCGCACTTCTATCGCTAAACAGCCCGATTTCCCTGAGTTCCTTTCCCAGAAATTCATTTCTCGTACACCCGAGGAATTCCATCATGGAGAAATTGGCGTCGATTATTTGGAGCGATAGAGCATTTAAAATGAGAATACCGTCTCGACTGGCCTCGAAAAGCCGCCGATACCGGAGTTCGGACGAATGATCTTCTTTGGAATCCACCTGGGGGTTGCTAAACAGTTCCACTATCTATTTCTGACTCTAGGAATGCGGAAGGAGTGAAGGGGGCGTTACACTCGAAACCCTTGATGATATTCTGTCTTAGCTGAAAAACCTAATACGTCGGCGTGATAGTTGTGGGCGCTCCCGTTTTCAGAAAGTTCATTAGGTTGATTCGATCAATCATATTGAGCCGCCTAAGCGATCATTCAGCCAGTCGACGGCGTAAACGCAAAAAGGGTCCGCATCCAGTCAAATTCTCAAGCTATCAGGCTGACGCCGGAGCGATCTTTTCGGACACCTCGGGCTCGCTTGCGTCCGAGATCTCCTCCGAATGTTCGATCAATGATGTCTCCACGATCTCCTTTTGCTCAAGTTCGTGAATGGTGTACGAACCAGTCGCGGGTGAGGCGGACGCCGTCCGGCCGATATATCGCAGGGACATTGCTGAAGGCTTAATGTCGCGCAGTCGCGGTTCGACGAAGTGCCATCCGCCCATGTTCTTCGGCTCTTCCTGTGTCCAGAAAAGCTGTGTAGCGTTGGGGTACGACTCAAGTATCTCGGCGACACGCTTGGCCGGAAACGGATAGAACTGCTCTAGCCGTATGATCGCTACGCGGCCATCATGTGAGTCTTCGCGCCCGGCGTCGAGGTCATAGAAAACCTTACCCGAACACATCACAACCCGACGCACTGCTTCGCGATCCTTGACGTCGGCATCATCGATCACCGGCATAAAACCGCCGCTGGTCAGGTCTTCGACCTTTGATGCCGCAGCCGGAAGCCGCAACAGACTTTTCGGCGTCATCACGATCAGCGGCCGGACCGCCTCTTGCATCACCTGTCGCCGAAGAAGATGGAAGTATTGAGCGGGCGTGGTCGGATAGCAGACCTGAAGGTTATTCTCGGCGCAAAGCTGTAGGAACCGTTCCAGCCTGGCCGACGAGTGCTCCGGCCCCTGGCCTTCATAGCCGTGCGGAAGGAGCATCACGACTCTGCCACGTTGATTCCATTTGTCTTCAGAAGCGGCGATGTACTGGTCGATGATCACCTGTGCGCCATTGGCAAAATCACCGAACTGCGCTTCCCACATGACCAAGGCTTCCGGAGCTTTAACGGCGTAGCCATATTCAAACCCGAGCACGGCATTTTCAGAGAGCGAACTGTCGAAGACCTGAAAGCGAGCAAGCGGATCGTTATCGCTTCTGATCTCGCCAAGCGGCGACCACATGTGACCCGTCTTCGTGTCGTACATCAGCGCATGACGCTGTGAGAATGTGCCGCGGCCCGAGTCCTGTCCGCTTAGGCGGACACGCTTGCCGTCTTTGACCAACGAACCGAAGGATATCGCTTCGGCAAAGCCCCAATCCATCGGGACCTCGCCGGTTCCCATCTTTGCCCGGCGTCCGAGCTGGCCGACCATTTTCGGATTGATGCTGAAATCGTCCGGGATGACCGAGATCTTTTCGGCGATCTCATTGACGGTTTCGGCTGCGATTCCGGTCTCCAAAATTTCCGACCCATCTTCATCGACGATAGTCGCCGGCAATTCGTGGCGTTTCGGCTTGTCCTGAGCAATTTGTTTTGCACGGGCGAGAATGCCTTCGTATTTCTCGACAACGGAGCCCGTCATTTCCTTGAGCTCGTCTTCGCTGATAACACCTTCGCGGATCAGCACCTCGGCATATTTATGACGAACGCCCGGGTGCGCTTTCACGCGGGCATACATAAGGGGCTGGGTGTAGCTCGGTTCGTCGCCTTCGTTATGGCCAAGTCGGCGAAAGCCGACGAGATCGAGGACAACATCCTTGTTATATTCCTGTCGATATTCGAGCGCGATCTGCAGCACACGGAATGCGGCTTCGGGATCGTCACCGTTGATGTGAAAGATCGGTGTCTGGGTGATCTGTGCAGCGTCGGTCGAATAGATCGAGCTGCGCCCTGCCTCAGGCGTGGTCGTAAACCCGATCTGATTATTCACGATGATGTGAATGGTGCCGCCGGTGCGATAGCCGCGTAGGCTGGCGAGCTGCAGCGTTTCCATCACGATTCCCTGGCCCGCAAAAGCCGCGTCGCCGTGCAGAAGGACCGGTAATATCCGGTCATGAACGGCATCGCGCCGCCTGGCATCCGCCTCGTCGCCCTCGAGCAATTGGTCTTGCCGGGCACGAGCAAGGCCCTCGACGACAGGGTCGACGAATTCCAAATGCGACGGATTACATGAGAGCTCGATCCTGATCTCCTTGCCGGACCTGGTCGTTCGGTTCCCGACGGCACCTTGGTGGTACTTAACGTCGCCTTCGTCGGCAGGAAAGCTCGGATGCGAACTGCCCTCAAAGATCGTAAAGATCCGCTCGGCCATATCGCCTTTTTCGGCGTCGCCCACGATGTTTGCCAGAACGTTCAATCGGCCGCGGTGGGCCATTCCCATATATATCTCGTCAACGCCGCGATCGGACGCTCCTTCGACAAGCTGATCGAGCATCGGAATGACCGTCTCGCAGCCCTCAAGCGAGAATCGCTTCTGGCCGAGATATTTCTTATGAAGGAACTGCTCGAACTGTTCCGCCTCGATGAGCTTCTGCAGAAGTGATATGCGTATTTCGGCGTCGAGCGGCTCGGTGTCGACGAACTGTTCGCGAATGCGTTGGCGGATCCAATCCTTCTCCTGCTTGCTCTGGATGTGCCGGTATTCGATACCGACCTTGCCGCAGTAAGCTTTACGCAAGATGTCCAGAATGCGGCGAAGCGTCAAGGTCTTTTCGCCGTGAAGCCCGCCGGTGATGAACTCGCGGTCGAGGTCCCAGATGGTCAATCCGAAATGCTCTAGCTCCAGCTCTTCCGAATGGTGCGGCGTCATATTTAGCGGATCGATATCCGCCAGCAGATGTCCGCGGGTGCGATATGCGTTGATCAGCTGCAGGACGT
>JBBQTV010000168.1:0-8329 GCA_038212935.1 Pyrinomonadales bacterium
CCGATGGGGCCGCTCCCGGGCGGGCGGCCGGGTGGACGCAATTTCCCCCAGCGTGGCGGGCAAATGCCGCAAGGCGCCATACCGGGCATTCCTGACGATATTCCGCGGTATGTCCCCCCGGGCAACACGAACACTGCCCCGCGGCCCCAACAGCCGCAGTCGGACACAAAGCAAGATAATGATGATGACGGAACCGATAATCGCTGATCGGCGCGGAGCCGAAGGCGGAATGACCCTGATAGCCGTGATGGGCATCATGGTGGTTTTCGCCGTCGGCTTGCTCGCAGTCGCCCCCTCCGTACATCTTGAGATCCAGCGTGAGAAGGAACTCGAATCAATTCGCCGAGGCGAAGAGGTCGCTGATGCCATTCGGCAATACATAGTCCATCATAACGGAAGAAAACTACCCGAATCGATCGACGATCTGCTTGAAGGGCTTCCGCAGGGAACCAAGCAGCGAATGATTCTGCGGGAATCTGCCGCGACCGACCCGCTCAGCGAGGACGGCAAGTGGCGACTAATAAAGGCCGATCCGCAGGTGATCGCGTCGTTCGCCAAGCGCGTTCAGGATTACAATAACGGCTTGCTGCCGGCTAATCCAACCCAGCTCCTCGATCGCTTTTCGATCGTGATCGTCAACTCGATCAATACCGAGAGGGACGATGACGTGACGGCGCCCGATGATTTCGAGTTGGCGACCGACAACACGCCCTTCATCGGCGTTGCGAGCCAAAGCAAGAGCCGATCGGTCCTGACCTACTACGGTATCGAAAACCATTCTAAATGGGTCTTTACGCCGCTGTTTCGCGGGGGTAGCTCGGCCCCGACGGGAGGGCCTAATCGAAATCCGGGCACCCGTCCCACCATTGGCACACCTTTTCCTTCTAACCGCAATTAGTTCTTACAAATCCTAACCGCCGGTGCGGTTTTCGAATTTCGTGTTTGATCATCGAATAAGGGATAATTGAGCTTGACTTTCATTTGTCTTAGAATTAGAATAATTCTAAGACAAGAGGAAATATGGAACTACACGAAACAAAAATTGATATCGCAAGAGAAAAACGCGAAAAACTCATTTCTATTTTAAACCAGTCGCTGGCCGATGCAATGGATCTGAAATCACAGGCGAAACAAGCACATTGGAACGTAAAAGGCACGAGCTTTATTGCGCTACACGAACTGTTTGACCAGGTTGCGACCGAGGTTGAGACACATGTCGATGATATTGCCGAACGGGTGACCTCGTTGGGTGGTGTAGCGATGGGAACGGTTCGCATTGCGGCCGAAACATCATCTCTAAGCCAATACCCGCTCGAGATCACTGACGGTACGGCTCATGTAGACGCGCTGTCGACCGCATTGGCAGATTTTGGGAAGAAGATGCGTAAGAACATTGACGAGACCGACGAACTCGGCGATGCCAGTACGGCCGATCTATACACCGGCATCTCACGCGGCATCGACAAACTCCTATGGTTCGTCGAAGCGCACAACCAAGCTTAGGATCGACGCCCGAACCCAAACATGAAAGAACTCCGATGTTAACGTCAGAGTTCTTTTATGTTTTCCTCTTTCGATCGTCTCGTTAGCTGAAGCCGCCTCGGCCGTCCGAGGTTCCCTCTCTCCTCACCCTTATCGCAGGATGTTGTCTTCTAGATCGTCTTTAGCTACAACAAACACGATCGCTACGACTGCTACAGCAATGCCGACCCCAATCAAGACCTTGGTCGTGGTCGAGAGCTTTTTGCCCGCAGCTTTCTGCTTCTCATACTCGGCCATAGTGCTTTTCCGAGATGCCGGATCGAAAGGCTTTTCACCGGCCGCCTGAGATGTATCAAGCCATTTTTTCGACTCCGCCCCTTTGGTGGTCCTCGCTATGGTCGCGGACCGCTCATTCTTATTGACGCTAGTCGATTCGGCGAATGCATTTGCACTGGTTGAAATCGCGATAGCGACCGTCAATAGTGCTGTAGTTATCTTCTTAAACATATTTCCTACATCGGGAAGCAAATCGCCGCCCTCACCAACTAACGCGAAGAAATATGTTTACCTGTATCAAATGTCGGCTTTGACGGGCAAAAAGAGCGCACTTATTTGTAATCGAACACAATATTTGCAAACGCTTTGACGCCTACATCCAGCCGGCTGTCGTCAATGATGAAATCAGGTGTGTGATGCGGGGCCGCATCGTTTGGGTCCATTCCGGCGGGCATTCCACCGACTGTAAAATAAAACGATGGGACTTTTTGAAAGAAAGAGAAATCTTCGGCACCAGTGACCCAATCGCCTAGTATTACATTGCTTTTCCCCGCGGCTTTTTGAAGCGACGGAAGCATTCTCTCTACCAACTCCGGCGTATTGTATGTCACCGGCGCCTTTCGCTCGATCTTGACCTCGACCGTGGCACCCATGCTTTCCGCGATACTTGTTGCCGTCCGATGGATACGTCTATGCACATCGTCCTGCATTGCCGTGTCGAGGGTTCGGATCGTTCCGGCCATCACCAGGTCTTCCGGAATTATATTTTCGCGAACCCCGCCGCTGATACGTCCCACGGTGATAACCACCGGAGCCTTTGGCAGATTCGATTGTCTTGCAACGATCATCTGCAGGCCGGTGTATATCTGCGTTGCTACGGCTATCGGGTCGACGCCAGACCATGGATAGGCTCCGTGAGTCTGCTTCCCTTTTACCTTTATCTCAAACCAATCGCTCGCGGCCATGATCGACGCTGGCTTATACTTGATGGTCCCGACAGGCGTTTGCGAATTGATGTGGATGCCGAAGATTGCATCGATCTTCGGATCGTTTAACACGCCCTCTTTCACCATCAATTCGGCTCCGCCCTCTTCGCCGGCGGGCGGGCCTTCTTCGGCAGGTTGAAAGATGAAGACCACGGTTCCTTTCAGCTTCTCCCTCATACCCGCAAGAACTTCCGCTGCGCCCATTAGCATCGCAACATGCGTATCGTGGCCGCACGCATGCATCACGCCGACTTTCTGCCCGTTGTATTCGCCGATAGCTTTTGAACGATATGGCAGGTCGTTTCGTTCGGTCACCGGAAGCCCGTCCATATCCGCACGCAACCCGATGACCGGGCCCGGCTGGGACCCCTTTAGGATACCGACGACGCCCGTCACGGCGATTCCGGTTCGCACCTCTATCCCTAGCCGCCGAAGGTGCTCCTCGACATACTTTGCGGTCTTGACCTCTCGGTTACCGAGCTCCGGGTTTTGGTGAAGATGCCTCCGCCATACGATGATCTTAGGCATCAGCTTGGTTGTGGCAGTATCGATCTCAGTGGTTGTATCGATCGCGTAAACGGGAAGTATGGCCGAAACTGCAACGATCGCAGCGAGTATAAAGTTTTTCATTGAGCCTCCGGTTGGTGGGAATTTTCCCTTATTGTATTCGGAGGCCGGGAAATTGCAAGACGTCGATGCGGAATGATCCCAGATCGATCATTTGATCGAGGACGCGATCTCTATCAGGACCCGCGCGAGCGGCTTGCCGAGATCCTGAGGAACGCTGGTATTGACCTGGACGGCGACCGCGATCTTCTTTTCCGGGAAGTACATCATGTCGGTCATATAGCCCGGAAAGAAACCGCTGTGGCCGTATGTCAGGCCGGCGGGTGTCGGGCGAATGATGACGCCAAGTCCGTACTTTGCGTTCGGGCCAAGTTTTGCCGGAACACCATCCAGCATTTCGGGCAATAACGCCGCATCGAACGCCTTTCCCTCATACATCAGCTTTGCCCAGCGAGCCAGGTCCTCGGAGGTTGACGCCCAACCGCCACCGGTCCACTCGAGCTGCGGGTCGAAAGTAAACCGGCCGTCGTTTATCATCTTGTCGGTCCCGCCGAATGGATTATTTGGGCCGGCATAGCCCGGCACCAGGCCTTCGATCTTGCGGCCTACTTGGGGAATTGTGTTTCGAAGTTTGAGCGGCCTCGTAAATCGCCGCATCGATTCGTCGTAGAATCGTTTGCCGGTCACGCTCTCGACTATCATTCCGAGAATGATGTAGTTCGTATCCGAATATTCCCAACCCTTTCCTGCAGCAAAAGGCGCCGTCTCATCGAATACATACGCGATCTGCTCTTCGGGTTTCCAGATCTTGTCGAGGTTTGCCGTCAGGTCTTTTGTGAACTGCTCCTTGAACTCGTAACGAACGATGCCGCTCGTGTGGTTCATCAGTTGGCGGATCGTGACATCTTTCGCGTTGGGAAGCCGCGGAAACCACCGCTCTTTACCAAGATACTTTTCGATCTTGTCATCAAGCGAGATCTTCCCTTCCTTTACAAGACAAAGCGCCGTGGCGGCCGCGAATGTTTTACCCACACTGCCGGCGAGCATCCGATCGGTCGGCTTCATAGGCGTTCGTGCTTCGCGGTCGGACACGCCTACAGCCATCGTGAATGATTCTCCGTTGGCCAAAACGACTGCGACAGTAGCACCCGGAAACTTGCCTGCCTGATGCCATGTCTCAAGTTGGCGCCGAACCTCTGATCGGACATCCACCTTCGAAGACTGAGGCCGCTGTGCTGCGGAATTCGGGAAGGCCGCACCCACGATCACGAGAAACAACGCGATCCGGATTGTCGATTGAAACTTCATGATCATTTTTCGATTGACCATTTCTTCGGATCCGGCTTCATAGCCTTTTCTTTCTCGGTGCAAGCACCGGGATCGATTGTCGAGGCGCCGTTAGCGATCTTCCACACTCCGTCGACTCGGACGAGGTTGAATTGATTGACCCCACAATGTGAAAGCTTATCGCCGACAAAGAAAACATAACGGCCGTAGATCATTGCGTAATCACCGATCACCTCGATCTGCGGGTCGTACATCTCTTCGCGAAGTTGAACTTCCTTGTTCGTAAACATCTGTGAGAACGCTTCGCCGCCAATGACATCGATCCGGGTCTTCCCATCACGCAGTTTTCGTATTGCGACCAACTGATTTTCTGCGGTTCCTGTAGCCAGGATACCCGCCGGATTAGCAGCTGCCATCTCTGCAAACAATTTTTCGACCACACCAAAAGCCGCTGCTTTGTCCGTGTTCGATTGGCCATAGGCCGAAAATGCAAGAGTCATTACCGCCGCACATGTTATTAGTACTCGTTTCATTTTTTCCTTTCGTCGGAGCCTGACGCCGTTATGGCCTTTTGATCTTGAACTGCTTGATCTTTGAGCAAAGCGTGCTTTTTCTCATGTTAAGCAATTCAGCGGCTCTATTTTGGCGTCCGCCTGCTACCTCCAAAGCTGATCTAATCAGCTGAATTTCATATCGCGTGACATTGTCATAAAAATCGATCCCTTTGTCGGGGTCGATCCGCACCGGTTGTGCTTCTATCACCACATCCCTTAACAATGACCTCACAGTTGATCGTAGGGAGTTCAGTTTGTCGGAGAAATCCGAATTATTGCTTTGTATTATGGTTTCCATACCTACTCCTTGATCGTGCAATTCCAGACACCTTTCGTTGGAATGAGTCTATATAGGAAGGCGTCTATACTCCCGCCACGGCGATCCCGTCCGGTACTTTACCGGTCTCGACGCGGCCCGTGACCTCACCGGTGTCGAGATTTACTTTCAAAACTGCATCAGGTTCGACGGCAGATATGAAGGCCGTCTTTCCGTCCGCGGAAAAAACGATCCCAAGCGCCGCATTTTCCAGCTTTATGCGCTTCGTTATCTTGCGGGTCGAAACATCGATCACGACAAGCTCTTTTGTCATTGGCAACGTGCAAACGACCGTCCGGCCGTCGGGCACGAACTTCACACGGTAAGGGCGTCCGCCGGTATCTATCTTCTGAACGGACCGAGCATTAGCTGTGTCAACGACCTCGACCGAGCCTTCCGCATTCAATCCGATCCAAACCTCTTTGCCGTCCGGCGAAAGATCGATCGCCTCAGGCTGTCGGCCGACAGGGATCTGGACGATCTTCGAGCCCGATGGCGGCACAGCTTGCAGTTCAAACATCGTAACGGTGTCCGATCCGATATTGGCAGTATAGAAGCGTCGTTGATCAGCCGTCGCGACAACCATGTGTGAACCATTTTGCCCCGTGCCCATTATCCAGTCGACCTTGTTTCCCGCCGGGTCAAATCGGGCGATTGCCCTATTCACCTCCGCTGTAAAGTAGATCTTGCCACCGAGAAGCTGAATGCCGTGCGGACGAAGGAGTGGGCCGAGGTCCACTCGTCGTAATTCCTTGGCAGTTGCAAGATCTATTATCGAGAACGAGTTGCCGGGTGTTTGATTTCCGTAATTTGCGACATATGCGGTTCGGCCATCGACTGATAGTATGACCTCATGCGGGCCCTCACCCGTCGGCACCTCAGCGGTGACCTTCATCTCGGCCGGATCGATTATCGCCAGCGTCGCATCGGCTTTATTCAGTGCCACTAGTACAGGTTTGACCTGTCCGATCACAACGACATAATTCTTGAATACAAACACGACTCCAAGAAATATCATCAGTATGGCTTTGCTTCGTTTATTCATATTATTGACTCAGGATTGCTGACCATAACGAGATAATAGTCATAAAATCGGATTTTCGGATCAAAAAAGTGACGAACCGCAGATTATCGTGACGAGAAGCCGTTAGCGGCCATCAGGCATTATTCTCAAACAGTTCGATAAACCGTTCTCGATAGTTCCGGCTTAATGCCAACTCGGTACCGTTTGTCATGATTACCGCGTAATCGCCGCTGAACATCGGCTGAAGTTCTTTGATCCGATCGATGTTCACCACCGTCGAGCGGTGGATACGAAGGAATCTTTCAGGATCAAGCTTGGCCTCGATGCCGTTCATGGTCTCGCGGATCATGTGAGCCTCACTGCCCGTATGCAGCTTGACATAGTTGCCGGCTGCCTCTATCCAATCGATCTCGTCAACCTTCAGAAAAAACACTCTACCCACGGATTTCACGACCAGTCGCTCAAGAAACTTCTTCTCGGGTTTGAGGTCAGCAATTAACGATGCAATCCGTTCATCGAGGTCTCCGAATCGCCGTCTTTCGATCTGTTCTCGGGCTCGGGTCAACGCCCGTTGTAAACGCTCGCGGCCAAAGGGCTTCAGCAGATAATCAAGCGCATGGACGTCAAATGCCTGAAGCGCGTAGGTATCGTATGCCGTAACGAAAATCACCGTCGGCACATCGGAGCCCAGCATCTTCAGCACCTCGAACCCATCCTTTTCCGGCATCTGTATATCGAGAAAGACCAGATCAGGCTTAATTTTGCGAATCGAGTCCACCGCTTCCAAGCCATTGGTGCATTCACCTATCAGCTCAACGTCAGCCTCGTCCTCAAGGAAGCGCCGGATCCGTGCTCTTGCAAGCGGTTCGTCATCGACAATGAGAGTTCTGATCGTCATGAGGCTTTGATCTCCTCCGACTGTCTGAATGGAATTTCGAGCATGATCTTTAACCCCGACGTCGCCCCATTCTCGATAGCAAATCGATGGTCGGCACCATACAGATGCTTCAGACGCCGACGGGTATTCGACAATCCTACGCCCTCGGTCAGTGATTCAAGGTCGCCATCTTCGATTCCCTTTCCGTTATCCGAAACAACGATCTCAAGACGCCCATTGTTCCGAATACTCGAAATATCTATACGGCCGCCTTCCGCACGCGGGCCGATGCCATGCTTGATAGCGTTTTCGACCAGCGGTTGCAGGATCATATTCGGGACCTTTGCGTCCAGGGTTTCCGGCGCGATGTCCATGTCGACCGTTAGGCGGTCATGAAATCGGGTCTTCTCGATCTCCAAATATTTTCTGAGAAACTCCAGTTCCTGTTTTACCGATACATCCAGAACCTCCAGATTCTCGAAAGACATCCGAAGCAGATCGCTCAGATCGGTGATCGTGCGATCGGCCGCCGCTTTGTCGCGGTGAATGAGTTCGGAGATCGCGTTAAGCGTGTTGAAAAGGAAATGCGGATGAAGCTGGGCTTTCAAAACCTGCAATCGGGACTGCGCAAGACGAGCCTCGAGCTGCAAATTGTGCATATCGCGTTCACGATACTTTTGGTAGTAGCTGAATGCCGACCGGACACCGATGACGCCCCAATAAATGAGCAGGCTAAGATGAAGATTGATGAAAACAAAGAACTTATAGGCCTCGAGAAAGCTGGTAAATTCACGTCCCGGCGGGTAACCCATCCGCATCAGAATGAACGCATCGACCGCAAGCTGGAGCAGAGAAATAACCACCCCGGCGATGATGTGGAACGCGATCGACGTCCTCCATCTGCCGCGCTCAAAAGGATACCGATTCGCAAGGTAAATGATTAATGGGCTCAGCGCAAAC
>JBBQTV010000169.1:0-8318 GCA_038212935.1 Pyrinomonadales bacterium
ATTCACCCAAACCCAACAAAATGATTATTGGCAGAAATGCCATATAGGAGCGAAAAGAAATGCTGTTCGGTAAAAAGAAAAGCGTCGCCGGTCTAGATATCGGTTCGAGTTCGATCAAGATGGTCGAACTTGACGGTAAAGCAAATAGTCTGAACCTCGTCAGCCTCGGCTACGAAAATCTGCCCGATGACACGATCATTGACGGCCAGATAATGGAACTCAACACCGTCTCCAATGTGATTCAGAACGTTTGCACAAACAACAAGATGTCTGCGAGCCACGTTGTTACAGGTGTGAGCGGCCATTCCGTGATCATCAAAAATATAGTTCTTCCGCCAATGAGCGAAGAGGAACTTGAAGAATCGATCGATTGGCACGCCGAAGAGCATATTCCTTACGACCTCTCTGATGTAAGCCTCGACTATCAGATAACGGATACGACATCCGATTCAACATCGGTCTTGATCGCAGCGTGCAAGCGCGAGCGGATCGACAATATTCGCCAGGCCGTTCAGATGGCCGGGAAAGAGCCATACGTCATCGACGTTGATACGTTCGCACTGCAGAACTGCTATGAAATGAACTATCAGCCGGATGATTCACAGGTTGTCACCTTGCTCAATATCGGTGCTTCGACGATGAACGTCAATATCGTCAAAGGAACGCGTTCGCTGTTCACACGTGATATCACGGTGGGTGGCAGCCAGTTCACCGACGTACTTCAGCGGAGCCTGGGCATTAGCTACCAGCAAGCCGAAGCGATCAAACGCGGCGTGAATAACGCAGGCGAAGGTGTCGAAGAAACGGCCATCGAGCCGCTTATAAATAATGTCACCGAGATCGTTGCGATGGAGATCCAAAAGACTTTCGACTTCTATCGTGCGACGACCGAAGACAACGAGACCGTTGTTCAGAAGATCCTGATCTCGGGCGGCGGTTCCAAACTCGCCGGCCTGGCCAAGGACCTCTCGGCCAGGCTCGAACTCCCGGTCGAAGTACTTGATCCGTTCCGCAACATAAAGGTAGACACCCGCAAATTTGACCCTGACTATCTCAGTGAAATCATGCCCGAAATGGCTGTTGCCGTCGGCTTGGCAATGAGGGGAGTGTAATCACAATGATCAAAATCAATCTATTAAATTCTGTAACAGAACGGCAAGGCGGCACAGTGGTCGCCGTGGACCGAAGGGTCAGTAGCCCGGCCTCGCGGCTACTCCTGATGGCCCTCGCAGTTGGATTCCTCTTAACGGCGGTTATCGGTTGGGACGTGATAAGTACGCAGATGGCCAAATCGGATGCCGAACGCCGGTTAGCCGAACAAAAGCAGATCGCTACCGAGCTCGAGGTCGTTATGAAAGAGCAGCGAGAGCTCGAACAGAAAATCCAGAACATTGATCTGCGCATCGAAGCTATCAAAAGGCTTCGTTCTAACCAGGCGGGCCCAAGTGCGGTACTCGAAGCAATGCGTGAGCGCATCGCGATGGTGCCGGGACTTTACCTTCAAAGCATCGAACAGACCGGCGAGACAATTACGATCAAGGGCAATTCGCCTGATGAATCTGCGGTCACGCAATTCGGCCGAAGCCTAGAATTCTCAAGCGGCCTATTCTCCAACCTAAACATCGAGACCCAGCGGCAAGAGGTCGTCAATCAACTGGCTTCTCCGACGGCAGGCGGCGAAGGGCCGAAAGTGAACGTTATCAACTTCACGATCAAAACGTCTTACACGCCTTCGAAAGCAAAACCCGCTGACCAGGCCACAACCGCGGCCGTCGCTCCCGGAGCAGCAGTTCCGCCCGGAGCAGCCGCACCACAGATAGCTCAGAACTAGGGCCAGCCTGGCAATCCGCAAAGATACGATCTCACCAAAGCGAAGGACACTACAATGATAGAGAAAATCAAAACGCTACAATGGCATTTACAGTTGCTGCTACTCGTCGGCATCGCAGCCCTGCTGTACCTAACGGTCTGGTATTTTGTCACCAGCGAAACGCGGGCGGAAGTTCAGGTTCTGAACGACGAGATCGCCCAGTTGACGGCAAAGAACGAGGCCGCCCGGGTCGCGACCCAGCGAATAAACGAATTCAGGGCTCTCTACGCGAGTAAGGCCGTCGAATACGAAGAACTGAAGGTATTACTGCCGGAACAGCGTGAGATCACGAACGTCCTGCAGGGACTTCAGGACAATGCCAAAGATTCGCGTCTGATAGTTATGCGCTTCTCGCCGCAAGATGATTCGCAGCAGGATGCGATCATGGCGAAGCCTGTTGAGGTCGAGGTTGACAGCAACTTCAATAACCTTCGCGAGTTCTTTGATAAGATGGCAAAACTGCCGCGAATCGTTTCGATATCGGACTTTAAGATCAATCAACTGGATAAGCAGTCTTCTGATAAGACACTTCACGCACAGTTTCTGCTGACGGCGTACTACGCTGACCCTGAAATATTGACGCCTAAGGCGCCGGCTCCCGGTCAGCCCGGAGCACCAGCTGTACCAGGAACGCCTGCCGCGGCAGTTCCGCCGCCTGCCCAATGATCCGTACCGCAACTCCGAAGTCGGTTTCCCCACGGCCCGACCTTCGCCCTATCTGTAAATAGAGAGAAAAAGCCATGATTAACAAATCCAAGATCTTAAGACTTTCGACCCTGACCTTCGCAGTTGCCGGTTTCCTGCTGGCAGCCGGTCATTTCGTGACCGCCGAAGCACAGTCAAGGGATCCATTTGCCAAGCCCGGCTGGGCCAAAACTCGCGAAGTGCGAACAGGCACAGGAGTTGCGACTCCCGGCCAAACTGGTTCGGGCGAAAGGAAGGGTCCGGCCGAAATAGTCACCCAGGGTGCTCCGCCGATCGAGCAGCGGATCGCCTACTTCAAGCAGCTCCGCGAACAGGCAGCGATGAACGGTGAGGAACTTCCGAAGGTTACCAGCGTGATAACGCTAAATGAAATGGCTGTGACCGGGATATTTCGAACTCCTCGCGGATATGCCGCGATGGTCGAAGCTACACCGATCAAACTTTCGTATACGATCTATCCCGGCGAACGCTTTTTCGACGGCCAACTCGTTGCTGTCGAGGAGAATCGCTTGATCTTTCGTAAAGTAACGAAGATGAGTAACGGCAAATTCGTGGCCTCGGTCGAGAACATGCCGCTTCGCCAATACACACAGCGTGAGCAGATCCAGGGCACTGCGCCATTACAGGAAACTTCAGCACAATCAGCTCCGCGACCTGCAGCCAGCGAGCCGACCAGGGTCGCATCATCCGGCCCGATCGTCTCATTGCTTGACGAGATGGCGAATCAGAAACCTGCAGATGAGGCTCCGGCCAAGTCGGCCAAAGGCAAGCGTCCGACCCGCGTCGCAAACCGCAATAATTAGTCCAAGGGTATTTTGCGGCACGGCCGACCCCTGGCGTGCCCGAATAATTTGAAACTTGAATCACCTGGCGTAACAAATTCCGCAGCCAAGTGAAAGTAATGCAACGGAGGAAACATGAATTCTCTTCAGACAATTCGCGATAACGGCAGAAAAGCCATTATCGCTATGATAATGGTCAGCTTTCTGGCCATAGCTTCAACGGCACAGCGTGTTGATTCGCGCCAAGAGGGCCAGATGTATGGCGATCCCGGATTTCGCGGCGAGCCCATCAACCTTAATGTGGTCAATGCCGACATTCGCGACATTCTTAACTACATAACCGAACAGTACGGCATCAACTTTGTTATCGACAAATCGGTTGCGGCCGTCCCGGTCACGGTGAATGTAAGTGAAGTTCCGTGGAATATCGCCCTTGATTCTATACTCCGCTCGCAGGAGCTCGGCGTTCAGGTCAATGGCCAGATCCTCCGTGTTGCGGATTCGCGATCATTGGCGACCGAGGGCGAGATCCTTCGCAAGGCGATGGACACACAGCTCGACGGATCGCCGTTGTATACAGAATTTATCCGCTTGAATTACGCCCGGGCATCCGGCGCTATCAGCCGCGGAACCGCTACCAGCGGAACGTCGGCAGGCGGCGGCGGTGGCGGCGGCGAATCATCGGCCGGCGGCGGCGGCGGCGAAGGCCTGCTTCCGATCATCCGACGACGCCTTTCGCGTCGGGGTGCGGTCGAGGTCGATGGACGCAGCAATTCGCTTATCATCACTGATGTGCGGCAGAATATCGACGCGATCAAGCAGCTCGTTGCTATCCTTGATCAGCCCGAGCCGCAGGTCGAGATCGAAGCACGTATCGTTGTTGCGACGCGAAGCTTTAGCCGTGACATAGGTGTTCAGCTTTCGGCTCTTGTACTCGGTGCACGCGGAAGCGGTGCCGGCGGCTCGACGCTTCCGGGAGCTCCTGTTGATGATCGGCTTCCGATCCCCGGCAGTCTTCCTACTGGCGGCGTCAACAACAATCTGGCATCACAGATCGCCAATACCGCGATCGGACTGACGACCGGCGTATTTGGAACCGCTCAGATCAACCTGCTGATCACAGCCGGCGAACAGAAGGGTCAGGCAAAGGTCATCGCGACCCCGCGTGTGACTGCTCTAAACAACCGCTCAGCGATCATCGAGAGCAAGACCCAGATACCGATCACCACGATCCAACCCGGAGGCGGCGGCGGCGAGTTTCCGGTAGCCACGGTTGAATACATTGACGTTCCTCTCAAGCTCGAGATCACTCCTCAGATCACTGATGTGGGTACGATCGTTCTTGAAGTATTGGCAGAAAATAGCTCGACCGCGACGGTTGTTGCGGGCGGTGCACCGGCGATCAATACTCAGAGGATGCAGTCGCAGATCACTGTTCCCGATGGCGGCACAACTGTTGTCGGCGGCGTACTCTTCGATGACGAACGAGAAAGCCAGGATCGCACACCGGGACTGTCGAGAATTCCGATCCTCGGAAATCTCTTCAAACGAAAAGGCGTTCAGAGAAATACGAGCGAAATCCTGTTCTTCATCACGCCCCGTATCTATCGTCCGGACTTTGCCGCAACCTCGGGCCAGTCGGGAACGAGGCCTTCGGCTTCTATCCTTCAGCCCGTACCGCTCGGCAATCCGTCGTCAAACTCTGACGTTGTTCCGCAGCAGCAGCCGGGTGGGTTAGTAACGAATCCGGACGTTCTTCCGGTGGTACAGCCGATGGCTACTCCCGCAACGAATCGCCCTTGATCGTCAACGCCTTGGCGGGCTTCGCTTGCCATCGCACTATCGGCAGGTAACGCCTGCCTCATGTTTCTAACGGGAAAATGCCCGTCAAGCCACTCGTGGCGTGACGGGCATTTTTTTTGGGATGTTTGTTCGGTCTACAAACTAACGGATGTAAGAATTCGCCAGAGGTTTGTCGCCAGCCGCTCCGAACTGAGTAACAATGATCCCGGCGGTCGAGCCCATTGCGTACCAAATGTTATGAGCGGGTCGGAAGACGGCTGCATCTGTCTTGCCGTCGCCGTCGTAGTCACCCGGAACAAGAATGTCCGTTGAGACGCCGAAGGGGAAAGCGTAGAAGGTATCGTCTTCGCTCCGCAGAATGTACCATTCACCAGAAACACTTGGCCGCCAGATCGCAATGTCGGCTTTGCCGTCACCGGTGTAATCGGCGGGTATCGGGGTGTCCGTTGCTGATCCAAACGCATAAGCCCGACTTACGCCGTCCGAGCTTCGCAGGTACCACCATTCCCCACCGCCTGAGCTGCCATTCGGCCGATAGATGGCAATATCCGCCTTGCCGTCCCCGTCGTAATCGGCGGCAACGGGCACATCGCCAGCGGAGCCAAATGCCGTCGTAGTTACCTGCCCATCCGATGAACGCCGCGTGAACCAAAGGTTTGCCGAAGGCCGGAAAACCGTAGCGTCAGCTGAGCCGTCGCCGTCATAATCCGCAGGCATCGGCACATCGTTCAATGATCCGAAAGGAAACGCAAAGAAAGTATTGTCTTCGCTTCTGATGACGTACCATTCGCCCGTCGAGGGCCGCCAGAAAGCGACATCCGTTTTCCCGTCGCCGGTATAATCAGCCGGAGCCGGAGTATCGGTAGCCGAACCAAACGCGAACGCCCCGTTCCCCCCATCACTGGACCGCAAATACCACCATTCAGCAGAACCGCCCACACCATTCGGCCGAAAGACAGAAACATCCGTCTTGCCGTCTCCGTCGAGATCCATGAAAGACGGGCCCGACTGTAAGATCCTTTTGGTCGTGTATATCTGATCGCCATTAGGGCCGCCGTCGCTATTAGCGGCATTTCCCGAAGCGTATACACCGATCGGCCCGACGTTTTGAAGCGGAGCGTTCCAGGTAAAGGTCCAGGATTTCGATCCGAACTGGGTCGGTGTAATTCCGTTGATCGTATGCGAAAGGTATCGCCGCTCGAGGCTGTTAACAAAACCGGTGTCTAATTGCATCTCGGGTGGTGTCCCGGTCGGTAGTGTATAGCTGCCGGTACGCGATCCGCTTGGGTTGAGCGCCGTCATTTGAAATCCAAAATTTACGCCATCGTCGTCGGAGACCGTAAGCGTGACCGGATACTGGGCTCCCGGCCGATAATAAGCCGGAAGACCGGAAATTACGATGTTTCCACCGCCGGAATTCACCGGGAATTGGCCGTGGCATGCGACGCAGCTTATCTCACCGGGTGCTCCGGTATGCGAGGTCGCGGGGCCAGAGGCAGATCCTTGTGCCTTATGGTGGAAAGGGTGTATACCGGATAGGCCAAATACGCCTATGAGGACCGCAAGTCCGAGCACGGCTAACTTAGAACGTTGAGCCGTCGATGTTGGTTTGATCATAATTATCCCCCTGGTTCAGGTGCGAATATCAAAATTTGACGCCGAAGCGGCAAAAAAAGTTTGAGAAATGGGCTTGGTCTAAGGTAGCTTTGTTGCGCTCGCCAAGTCAATAGAAAAGACTGCCGAACGTTAAGCCCGGCAGTCTTTTTGTTAAAACGGAGAAGCAATAAAGCTCCTCCGAGTCCTGTGACATTACGGCCGTGCGGCAGTAACGATCGGGTTGTCGGTCGAGATACCGAACTGTGTAGCAGATACGCCGGCCGTTGAGCCGTTGATCCACCAGACGCCGTTGCGGTATATCGCAAAGTCGTCTTTGCCATCACCGTCATAGTCGCCCGGTGCCGGTATATCAGTCGCGGTTCCGAACTGCGTCGCACGCTGAATGGTGTCTATACTGCTACGCCACCACCACGTACCCGTGGATGGACGATAAATGGCCTGATCGACCTTTCCGTCGCCATCGAAGTCGCCAGGCGTCGGAATGTCGCCGACCTGTCCGAATGCGATGTTGATCGCCGGGCCGCTCGAGAGCGTCCCGACCCAAGTGCCGTTGGTGTAGATGATGCGGTCAGATTTTCCGTCGCCATCATAGTCAGCCGGGACTGGTGTCGTTCCCGGATTTACCACGAACACATTGCTGCCATTGCTACTCAGGATGTACCAGGTGCCGTCTGAAGGACGATAAACTCCGATGTCGGCCTTGCCGTCACCGTCATAATCGCTGGAGACCGGAATATCGCCCGGCAATCCCCATGAAGCGCCGCGGACTGTGAATCCATTGCTGTTAAGCACGTAGAAGTCAGTCAGGTTCTCATCTAACTCTCCGCGGAACACGGCGATGTCGGCCTTGCCGTCACCATCGTAATCTGCCGGAGCTAGGACGTCAGTTGCAATTCCCCACTTAAGACCGGCAAAGCCGTCCGTCGATTGGTTCAGGTACCAGTTGCCTTCAGTGCCGCGGAAGACCGAAAGATCCGTCCTTCCATCACCATCAAAGTCAGCTCGTCCGTTGCCGGTTGCGGGAACCAATGAACAAGTGTAATCGTCTGATTCGAACGTAAGTGTCCAGCCGCCGATGATCTTGCCGGGATCCGCAGACGCATCGTCATCACCGTAGAGAGCCCACGTTCCGTTCATTGCCGCACCATCTGTTCCGAAGACCGAAGCAAACGTATCCGCACCGCCCGGTGCCGCATTTGCATACGGTCCAGCCGGAGCCGGAGCATCGAACGGATCATTCGCACCTGAATTTGCCGGCTGATAAGTTACACCATCCGCAAATGCCGTCGTCGGAGCCAATTCGGTTCCATTGTCAGCCAGTGAGAAAGTTCGCGGCGGTAGTGCTTCTGTAGAAGTTCCACCACGGTCTGACAAGAAGATGAACTTCTGGCCACCCGGACCGACGAGAAGAAGATCGACATCCTGATGCCACTCATGCTGGAACTGATTAAGTGTCAGCTTGATGATCTTATTTCCTGAAAGACCGGAAACCTCTATATTCGACGGGTACGGGCTCGACGGTCCGGCCGTAGTCGTAGGTT
>JBBQTV010000170.1:0-8303 GCA_038212935.1 Pyrinomonadales bacterium
GGCGAGTATCAGAGCATCAATCAGTTGTAGGAACGGCCCGCCATCAAAACGAGTTACGTAGAAAACTTTAGATAAATTTTGATGGCAAATCGGCATCCAAACGAGAGTGCCTGATAGTTGGCTAAAAAGGGTTTACGGAATGTGCGAAAAACCCAGGGAGATCATTTTATGTTTTTGCGTCGCCTGTTTACGTTTGTGTTGATCGCTATGTTCTCGTCGATTGTTTTTGCTCAATCGAAATCAAAACCATCGGATAAATTTCGTCAGCTTTCGGAGGATGAATTACCGACGCCGAATGAACAGCGAATCGCGAGCGGCGCTCCCGGAAATAAATACTGGCAGCAGCGGGCCGATTATGTAATCGATGTCGAGATCGACGATGTTAACCAACGCATTTCAGCTAAGGAAACTGTTACGTATAAAAATCTGTCGCCGGACACGTTGAATTATATCTGGCTGCAGATTGACCAGAATATCAACGCGCAGGATGCGGACTCGGTTTTAACCCGCACCGCTCCGGAACTTAGAAACAATTCTCTCAGCCAGCTCGAGCAGCTTGCCGCCCGCACCTATGAGGGTAAGGTCAATATCACTGACGTTTCCGACGCAAAGGGCAATGCGCTGAAGACTACGCTGGTCAAGACAATGCTGCGGATTGACCTGCCGGCGCCGCTTGCACCGGGCGGGACATTTGCTTTCAACATCGCGTGGAATTACAACATAAATAATCAAAGGATCTTCAACCAGCGGGCCGGGTACGAATTCTTTCCTGAAGACAAGAATTATCTTTACGAGATCGCCCAATGGTTCCCGCGTTTGGCGTCTTACGACGATGTAAACGGCTGGCAGCATAAGCAGTTTCTCGGAAGCGGCGAGTTTACGCTCGAATTCGGCGACTATCTGGTGCGTATCACCGTGCCGAACGACCATGTAGTGTCGGCTAGCGGCGTTTTGCAAAATCCGGCACAGACTCTGACAAAAGAGCAGATCGCGCGTCTGAAACAGGCTGAGGCCGCTAGAGAACCGCTCAAGATCATTACCCAGGCCGAGGCGACGGCGAACGAATCCAGCAAACCGAGCGGCAAAAAGACGTGGATCTTTAAAGCAGACAACGTGCGTGATTTTGCTTTTGCCTCGTCGCGAAAATTCATTTGGGACGCCCAGGGCGTAAATGTCGGCGGCAAGAAGGTGATGGCGATGAGCTTTTATCCAAAAGAGGGTAATCCGCTCTGGGAAAAGTACTCGACGCACGCGATTGTTCACACGCTAAATGTTTATTCTAAATACTCGTTCGATTATCCCTATCCGGTCGCGATCAGTGTTAATGGGCCCGTAGGCGGCATGGAATATCCGATGATCTGCTTTAACGGTCCGCGGCCGTTGCCGGACGGAACTTATTCGGCTCAAACAAAATACGGCCTGATCTCCGTGATCATTCATGAGGTTGGACATAATTATTTTCCGATGATCGTAAATTCGGACGAGCGGCAATGGACGTGGATGGACGAGGGGTTGAACACCTTCGTGCAGTATCTCGCCGAGCAGGAATGGGAAAAGGATTATCCGTCCAGACGCGGCGAACCGGCAAATATCGTTCCCTATATGCTCAGCGCGGACCAGGTTCCCATCATGACGAATTCGGAGTCAGTACTGCAGTTCGGTAATAACGCGTATGGGAAACCGGCGACCGCTCTGAACGTTCTGCGGGAAACGGTTTTAGGCAGAGATTTATTCGATTTTGCTTTCAAAACTTATGCGCAGCGTTGGAAATTCAAGCGTCCGATGCCGGCTGATTTCTTCCGAACCATGGAGGACGCCTCGGGCGTAGATTTGGACTGGTTCTGGCGCGGGTGGTTTTATACGACCGACCATGTCGATATTTCAATCGAGAATGTCCGTCTATTTCACGTCGATACAAAAAATCCCGACGTCGAAAAAGAATTGCAGCGCAAACAGGCAAATGAACGGCCGCGAACGCTTTCGCAGCAGCGTAACGAGTCTTTGCCGAAACGGATCGACCAGTATCCGTCGTTGAGAGACTTTTACAACGCTTACGACCAGTTTAATGTCACGGATCAGGAACGCCAGGCGTATCGGGACTTTATGGCCACGCTAAACGATAACGAAAAGGTTTTGATCGTCGCCGGATATTATTTTTACGTCGTCGATCTGAAAAACATCGGCGGTTTGGTCATGCCGCTGACCTTCAGGGTCGAATACGTTGACAACACAAGCGAAGAGATACGAGTTCCCGCGGAAATATGGCGTTACAACAATTTTGACGTGTCAAAATTGATCGTCACAAAAAAAGAGGCCAAATCTATCGTGCTCGACCCGCTTCTCGAGACGGCTGACGCGGATCTGTCGAACAACTCATTCCCTCGCGGCGTAGTACCGACTCGCTTTCAGGTTTACAAACAACCTGCGGCATTGCCGTCGCAGCCGAACCCTATGCAGCAGCAGCCGCGGCCGTAGTTCGCGACGTGACTGACGCCGCCGAAAGGGCTGAAGCGCGGGTAAGTTTCGAGCCGATTGCCCCGACGATGAGGGCCGTCGGCAATGCCGACAAAAGATTCGATTATGAATAAGAATCTGTGGCTTAATCGAAATTATATTCTGCTGTTTTCCGCGCAGATCGTCTCGCTTCTTGGCAGCGGAGTGACGACGGTCGGTCTTGCGATATTCGCTTATCAATTGACAGGCGGCGATTCCGCGACGGTGGTGATCGGCAACGCTCTGTTTTTGCGGATACTGGCCTTTTTGATCTTTTCGCAACCGGCCGGTGTTATCGCCGACCGGTTTAATCGAAAGCATATTCTGATCGCCGCCGATGTTATTCGCTTTCTGCTGCTCGCTCTGTTTCCGTTTATCACCGAGGTCTGGCAGGTTTACGCTCTGATCTTTGCAATTAACGCCGTCACCGCGTTTTTCACGCCGACATTCGAGGCAAGCATTCCCGAAGTCGTAGGCAACGAACAATACGTCAAAGCACTTTCATATTCGCGGGTGGCCGTCGATATCGAAGCCGTCGCCGCGCCCGCCATTGCAGGTTTGCTTGTCGTGTGGCTGGGCGTGCGTTGGGTATTCTGGTTTGACGCTTTTACCTATCTGCTTTCGGCGGTCTTGGTTATGTTTGCCTCGATGTCTTTTATCGCCAGGTATTCCGTACCGCTCTCCGTCGAGGTTTTTGTCTCGGAAATTCAAACAGGAACACGTATTCTCCTTCGCGAACCTTCTCTTCGACAAGCCTTAATGTTGAGTTTTGTCGAAGCCGCGGCGGGAGCCGCAGCCATTGTGGCGACAGTCGCTTATGTACGCGATGCGCTGCAACGTGGCGACGTCGCTTACGCCTTAGCAATGGCGGCTCTCGGTTTGGGTTCAACCGTGGCGGCAATTTTGCTGGGACGGGTCACCGGACGCTACGAACAATCAGTCACCGATAAAATCGAATTGCACAACCGCCGCCACGCATGGTCCCAGCGGGCGCTTGTTTTCGGCGGCGTGCTGCTCGGCATAATTCTATTGCCGGGCATTCTGGTTCCGCCGATCTTCCTTTTTGCCGTCCTGTGGTTTTTGAACGGTGCGGGGCAAGCTCTAATCGCCATTCCTTCATCGACGCTTTTAGCCGAACATGCCGACGAAGCCGAACGTGGAAAAGCCTATGCCGCTCATTTCGCTCTAACCCACGCCTGCTGGCTGATCACGTATCCGGCGATTGGCTACGCGGCGGCGAGCTATGGAACGCCAGCGACATTTACCATTGCCGGTGTTGTCTGTCTGCTTGTTACTGCGGCGGCGTTCGCTCTCGGTCGCGGGGTCAGCGAAGCCCACGTTCATAAAGATGCAAACTAGTGGCGCATCTGAGGGAGCTTTATAGCTACCCGGATCGATATGAGCCCCTCGCTGCGAATCGTCTTTGCGTTTCCTTTTGCATTAAAGATCTCCCGTTGACGAAATCCTTTTCTTGGAGAGGAAGGTTTTTTGTAAAGTCGAAGCTCTCCTTCGGGAGAGATCTCTCTGCCGAGTTGGGGCTAGTAATCTCAGTTCAACGCTTTGACGACACTGTAATGATAAGAGTTTCATACGATCATTCGTTCATGATAAGATTTTCGCATGGCGGATACGGAAATTACATTTGGAGCGGGAATAATAGGCAAAATCCACGCTTGGGTGCTTTGAGACATTCCTCAATGACAAATGTCACGTTTCACCGAATACTTTGAATAATAAACAGGAGCCAAGAACCTGGAATAAAACTCAGGGTCCTTCGACCGGCTCAGGGATCTAAGTCGTCATCGTTTCGCCGTGTTAAATACCGTCTCTCTCAATGACCTTTGGCGAAATGCAACTTAATCGCAGTTGCGGGGGGGATTTTCGGGGGGGATTTCTGGTGAATGTCGGTGCATTTATCTGTCCTTGTCCGGATGACCGTGTCTATAGCTGTCTGAAAGTGTCCACCTATGGGCTTAAAATCCTGTACCCTAAGGGGTGTGCGGGTTCGACTCCCGCCCTCAGTACCAATCTAATCCATTTAGTTACAATCACTTATGGGCCAGCCTAGAAATAGGGTGGCCATTATTTTTCTCTAAAAAGCATCTCTGGGGGGAATTTCGGGGGGAATTTTCTGTCAAGACCCCGTCCAGTCCCGACCTACGATGAGGCTTTCTGCCCATGAATGGCTAAGTTCTTCAAGAAGATTGCGAGGGCATAGTTCTTGCTTTCCCATCAACGAGAATGTAGAGGAAATGGGAACTATGAACCGTGAAATAATCGACAGCGAACAACTCGCGAAAAGATGGCACCTTACCGGAACTGAGGAGGCGATTGCGAAAAGATTCCAACGTCTCAGGGCTCTGCCCAAGTCGAACCCACGGCATCTGAGGGCCTTGAGAATTGGTAATCACCGATATCGAATGGCGGATATTTTGGAATATGAAGATCGAATCGTCACTGGGAAACGGCGGGTATTAACCTAGAAGAGTTTTTGTAAGTCTTAACTATAAGCTGGTGTAGGTAAACCCGTTCGAATGCCTGAACGAGGAGAGTGATTCCGAGCAGTCCGGCGTAGAATGTGGCTTCTTTCTCAACCACCGGTTAGTTCCCGCACCAACAATCACCTTTCTACGGCACGTCGAATGCCTCCCTAGTTATATTGTGGAACCTTTAGTTGGCCTTCGAGATCAATCAACTTCTGATTTCGCGATCCGCGGTACTCGCCGGCATCCTGCCCGAGTTGACGGAGAAACGGGCCGTCAATAAGCAAGTCTATATGGGTGAGAACGAAATCTATATTGGGATCCTTTCGCCCGATCAGTTCTTCGACTGTGTAGCCTGAATAGACCGTGATATGAAGTCCGTGACGTTTTAGCCTCGAAACGAGTTCCGCGACAGGACCCGGTTGATCGAATGGCTCGCCGCCTAGGATCGTCACACCATCGTGGATAACACGCTTGTCGACGATCTCGTCTACTATTAGCTGGATCGGGGTCGGCGTTCCGTTCTCCCTCCGGTGAGTTTGAGGAACGTGGCACCCGATACAGCGAATTGAACACCCGCTAACTTGAATCACACTGCGTCGGCCCGGGCCATCGACAACTGAGTTATGGTAAAGCCGGTAAAGCCAGATCGAGAAAGCATCGGCTTCAGGATGTACTGATTTCGTTAACCCAGTTTGGAGAACCGGTAAGAATCTTTTGTTTTCAGCCGGCTTGGCGCAGTTCAGGTTTACCCGGACACCGAGATCACTCGCAAAATCACCCGCAGCGGGTGTTGGAATTTGCGAGAGCTCAACCGTAACGCGTCCCACGTCCGGTTCCATCACAAAGACGAGTTCCTTATTCATTTGATCCTACCCGCCGTTTTAATCGCGGCTTCAGATGAAATTCGGCTGTTTTCCGATCTGTTGCAGGTGTGCCGAGTACCTGCTTTAGCCGTAGGGCTGTCTGCTCGCACGCAGGGCCCTGTATTCCGTTGATCTGAGTTTCGCATTTCCCGTTTTCGGTATCGATGGTGAATTCGATTTCAGGCATATTCGCTCCTTGAAGGTCAGAATTTCACTCTGATCTTGATGGTCTTTCCGACTCGCTCTTTGATGAGTGTGCCGCCGAGTTTCTTGGCCATTTTTCGAGCCGCAGCTTCGTGATAGCTATTCTGAAGCCTGATCACAAAGTCTTTCCCAAGTCGGTACGTGAGATCCATATCATCGACAATGGCAATATAACCCTTTCCGGTTTTTTGGAATCCCACGTCGCCTAATAGCGATTGACCCTTTACGTCTCGACGCCGGATCACGATGTCGGCAGTCTGAGGATTTCTTTTGTCCCAACCTTCAAGAGGTAAGCTGGATCCTTGAGTGGGTGAGGCGAATCCGCATTCGGCCAAGGCTTCGAGAAGCAACTCTCGGTTCGGAAATGACTGAGAGTCGAATGTCATGTATTTACTCATTGAAATTCCCCCTAGAGTTCGTAGATTCGATCGGTGCGGCTGCCGGCAAGGCCTGTGTTCTCGATTCGCGAGCCTACGCCTTTGATATTGTTCCGTGCCCATTTGCGGATCTCTTCGATCTTCTCGCTCATCATCTGTGCGGTGGGCGTTATGGTCTCGATGGATTTAATGATATCGCGGGTCTCGGCCGGCCGGTCGCCGTCGATGAAGGCTTCAAGAACTCCGTCTTTTACAGCACCTTCTATTTCGGCCCCGGAGAAGTCATTGCTCTGATCCACGAGTTTTTCGAGATCAAAGTGTTCGGCATCGAGTGCCCTTTTCTTAAGGTGAACCCGGAATATCTCCTTGCGGTCGTCTTTCTCCGGAAGATCGACGAAATGGATATATGAGAACCTGCCGATCCTGAACTGCTCAGATTCGAGTTCGCGGACATCGTTCGCGGTCGCAAACACAAGAACGTCCTGGTTGTCCTGCATCCAGTTAAGGAGATAAGAGATCGTTCGCGCCGTTTCGCCGCCGTCTGTTTTGTTAGACGACTTCATCCCTGAGACCGCTTTCTCGAATTCACTGATACCGAGAATGCCTTTGATCGTTCCGGCGATAGATAGCGCCCGCTTTATCGACATGGCAGAAGAACCGATGACGCCTCCGCCTTCGCCCATGATCGAGCCGAAGTCCAGATCAAGCAGCGCCCGATTCGTGATGCTTGAAGCAACACGTTTACAAAGATCTTTTCCGCAGCCCGGCAAGCCAACTAGCAGTATGCCTTTACACGGTTCGACATGCCGGGCCTTTGCTCTTGGGCTGAAGGTATATGCTGCACGTTCGAGAATGGCTCTAAGCGACTGGTAACCGCCCAAGTTGCTTGCGGGTTCGGGATGAACATAGGTCAATGAACCGCTGCCTCGTATTACGTTCTTCTTTTCCTCAAGAATGACATTGATCGAGTCTTGATTTAGCCCGTTGCAACTTATAACTGCCTTTGCAACGACATTGCTGATCTCAACTGCTGTAAGGCCGAGAAGTGCTTGCTGCAGAGCGTCCTGCGTCTCTTTGTTGAGGCTAATATCAAGACCATTGGAACGAAGGTTCTCAAACTGAAGTTCTATCGAATCTTCGATCTCGGATTCCCTCGGAAGATCCAGTTCCACCTGTGTGACTTCCTTTTCGAGCGTTTTTAGTTCGGGAAAGTTCGGCCCGACAAAGAGAACTGTCGCCTTTGTAGATTTCAGCTTCCAGGCGATCTCACGAAGTCGTCGCACGAGGAGTGGATCTTCCTGTCCATACGGGGAGATATAGGGGGCGTAGTCACACAGCAGGAAGATACCGGTCTTCTGTTCGCTTATAAAACCAAGGAGACTTTCGGGATCCTCAGTGTCGCCGATCGTTTGAGGTGAACTCAGTAGTCCCTCTTTCGGATCAACCACCTTTTGAAGACCGCTTGGACGGCTCCAGAAATAGAGAGGTTTCTCCTTGTGCCGATCCTGAAAGACGAGATCAAACAGAGCCTCCCGTACCCGGTCTTCCTCAAATGTATTGATGGCGATAAGCGGGTACCGGGCCCTGATCCTAATATCGAGCTCATGCAGGAACTTCCGGATGCTATCGGCACCGGTTTCTATTTCAGGCATTGTTTGTATATTGGAAGTCTAAGAAACGGATTGTGTGACTAGACGACCGTTGTGGCCATTTCGTCCATTGTTGTTGCCGGTGAGTTTAGCGGCATCGGTCATCCTTTCGACCTTCTGCATCTCTTCTCTCGATGCGATGCCGTTGTCGATCTTGAACCCTAGATTCGCTAAAGCCCTGCCGACAGCACTTGTTTCGCCGTTCTCGATGAAAGAGGTCGTGTTTACATA
>JBBQTV010000171.1:0-8275 GCA_038212935.1 Pyrinomonadales bacterium
TCGGAGAACATATGTTCCGTTTGCGGCCGAACGCACCTGGCGGATCAATTTCGATGTCCCAGCTTTGAAGACCGCAACCGTCGCGTCGGCTATCGGTTTCCCGGCCTGATCGCGAACCACTCCCTGCAGAACTCCGAAGCGGTTGGAATTCACCGAAGCGGAAGCGGCCGAAACCTCCGCATTGACGGCTATGGGAAAACACAAAACCGCGGCGACGAAAAACATCGCACCGGCGAACAGAGGTCTTTTTGTGTGATCAGTCATCATCCGATCCAAATCGATAAGGGAGAGAGAAAACGCAATAGCGGCATTAAAAACTATTGACGTTACATTGTCTTAACAAAGCTGAACGGTGTCAAGCCATATGCGAGCATGTTTATGGAGTGTAAGATGCCTCATACTTGACAAAGTTTGCCCTTGGGCTAGAATTGTACTTGCTTTTCAGCGTATGCGGAGACGTGGCTGAGTGGCTGAAAGCGGCGGTTTGCTAAATCGTTGTACCTCAAAAGGGTACCACAGGTTCGAATCCTGTCGTCTCCGCCATAAAGATATACTGGTCGTCGTGCACTTGCGTGACGGCCTTTTCTCTTTGGTTCGGAGTGTCAACGCACAGATCTTTGAGTGATTGCATTGCGTTCTTCCGCTCTTTGCGTGAAAATTCACATTTATGACGACTCGAGTTAGATTTGCACCAAGCCCGACGGGCTATCTCCACATTGGTTCGGCACGAACCGCACTTTTCAATTATCTCTACGCTCGGAACACGGGCGGCAAGTTTCTCCTTCGCATCGAGGATACGGACCTTGCCCGCTCGACAGAAGAATCCACTCGGTCGATCCTTGAGGGTCTGGCGTGGTTCGAACTCGATCACGACGAAGAGATCGTTTTCCAGTCTGACAATGCCGATAAACACCGCGAAACGGCTCGGAAACTTCTGGCTGAGGGCAAAGCCTATCGTGATTTTACTCCTCGCGAAACTCCGTCCGACGGAAATGTAAAGGACGCGATCAAAGAGCGTGCCCGGGCGCAGGGCAGCGAGAAGATCATGCGCGACAATCCGTATCGCGACCTTTCAACGGAAGAAAGCGATGCACGCGCCGGAGCCGGCGAGCCGTTCGCCATCCGCTTGAAAGTAGCCGAGACCGGCAAAACGACCTTTGAGGACGCCGTATATGGAAGGCAAGAGCGTGACTACGCCGAAACTGAGGATCTGGTACTTCTCCGGTCGGACGGACATCCGCTCTATAATCTTGCCGTAGTTTGCGACGACATCGAGATGCAGATCACGCATGTCATTCGCGGCCAGGACCATCTTACAAACACGCACAAACAAGTGTTGATATACGAGGCCCTTGGCGTGATGCCGCCGACCTTTGCACACTTGCCGCTGATAATGGCGCCGAATAAAGGCAAGCTGTCGAAACGCAAACACGGTGAAGTTGTTTCGATGACGACCTATCGCGATGCCGGTTTTCTCGCGGCAGCGTTTCGCAATTACCTGGCACTGCTTGGCTGGTCGGCGGGCGAAGAGCAGGAGATCTATTCGCTCAAGGAACTTGTCGAAAAGTTTTCACTTGACGGTATTCATCGTTCTAATGCTGTTTTCAACTTCAGCGAAAATGATCCGCGAAAATGGACGGACGACAAGGCCCAGTGGATGAATGCGGAATATATCCGGACGATGCCGCTCTCCGACCTGCTTCCTTTCGTGAAGGCCGAGCTCAAAGCCTCGAAACTTTGGCGTGAGGAATACGACGAGGAAGGCGTCGCACTTACATCAGATATTTCGTCGACCGCCAACCTCGGCCCTGACGGCCGGCCAGAATCGATCGCGTTGGAGCCTAGAGAGGTCGGTTCGCGAGACTGGCTGATCTATACGATCGACCTGATACGTCAGCGCTTTTTCACGCTAAAAGATTTTTCATCACAGGGCCGCGCATATTTCAGCGAGGATTTCGACTTCGACCCCGCGGCTATCGCCAAAAATCTGACCAAATTCCCCGATCTCAAACCATGGCTCCCGGAACTCGCCAACCGCTTTGAAAGAGAGTTCGGTGCCGACGCCACAACGTCCATAAAAGCATATACAGAAGAGAACATAGAGACAGTTGTAAAGACCTTCACCGAAGAAAAAGGCACCAATCTCGGCGTCATCATGAATGGAGCACGCACGCTTCTGACCGGCGTCGCCGTCGGCCCATCGATGCTCTCGGTCTTCGAAGTCATCGGCCTTGAACGAACGCTGATGCGCCTGCGGAGTCAGGTCGCTTGGAACAGTTGACGGCGTATTTATAATTGATTTACGTCAGATGATATCGCGAACGGGCGTGAGGCCACTCACCCCGTTCTAGTTCAATAGGAGGAAAGTTGTGAAAGGATTCAAATCAAACATTGAGAAAGACACGATAAAGAACAAGAATTTCCGCAAGGTGCTTTACACGTCGGCGTTCAGCCAGCTCGTTCTGATGAGCCTCAAGCCGAAGGAAGAGATCGGAGCGGAAACGCATGAAGAAAATGATCAATTCCTGCGTTTCGAAGGCGGAACAGGCCGGGTCGTGATCGATGACAGCAAATACACGGTCAAAGACGGTGACGCCGTGATCGTTCCGGCGGGAGCCCGTCACAATGTGATAAATACGTCCGGGACCGAAGATCTGAAGATATACACGATCTACTCGCCGCCGCACCACAAAGACGGGATCGTCCGCAAAACTAAGGAAGAGGCCGAAGCCAACGATGAAGAATTCGACGGCACGATGACCGAAAAGCCCTCCCGCAAAAAGGCCGGCAAGAATTAAGCATTCCACAACGGACGTAACCAAAGTCTCAGCCGGCGGCCGTTTTTTCGCAGCCAACGGTCGTTTTCTCTGAGAAATGGAACGTTTTCTCTGAGCCGACGACCGTTTTCTCTGAGAATTGGAACGTTTTCTCCCAGCCTACGACCGTTTTCTGTCAGAAATGGAACATTTTCTCTGGGCCTGCAAGTATTTTCTCTGAGAAAAGTCGCGTTTTCTGTGAGCCAGCAAGGGTGTTTGGAACGTTGATGAGCGTCAAACCTCGATCACACGCCTCTTTACCGGAGATGAAAGCACGATCGTAGTCGTCGTGATCCCGTAAGGCGTAAGTCGGTCGATGACTTCCTGGAGGTGTTCGACCGATGCGACGGCGACCTTCATAATGAACGAATCGCCGCCGGTTCCGCGGTGGCACTCAAGCACTTCTTCTGAGCTCTGTGCGACCTCGATTATATGGCTGTAATCGACGCCCGTGATGCTCATCCGTACGAACGCCGTTATCGGCAACCCCACCCTCGAAGTATCGATCTCGGCTCGGTAACCCAAAATAATTCCCGCATCTTCAAGCTTCCGAACGCGCTCGATCACGGCCGGCGTTGTAAGGCCGACCCGGCGGCCAAGTTCAGCGTAACTCGTGCGGGCATCGCCCTGCAGTTCCTTTAGGATTTTCCTATCAATTTCGTCGATCATGGAGCCTTGCCAAAGATTATAAAGCGGTGTTGAGAAATAAACTAACGAACTAAAGTTGATCGGGCGTTAAAAATTAAAGAACCCATTCAAAAATCGCAACGCTTCCATTAGAATAGATTATTCACGGATAACCCATTGTTTTCGCCTCGCATCGTATTTTCAAGGAGCCAACACGCCTATGATAACCGAAACCGCCAGGACCAAAGCTGAGCCTGCTTTTCCGCTGGATAATTTTCACATTACTGACAGCGATCTGCCGACGTTCCGTGATCTGGAATTTGAGGACATCAATCAGCTTGAGGTAGACCATCCGGGAGCAAGCGATGAGGATTACCGCACGCGGCGTGACCACATAGCGAAGCTAGCACGGAAGTTTCGCGAAACAGGCGAAATAACCGACGTCGAGTATACGGAGGACGAGCAAGGTGTTTGGCGGCACGTGGCAGGCAGGCTTGAGGAGCTTCAAAAGAAATATGCGAGTCCGTTTTATCTGCAGGCAAAGAAAGACCTTGGTATTTCGAATGATCGAATCCCTCAGTTGACGGAAATGAATCGTCGGCTGAAGGAGCTTTCAAATTTTCGCCTCGCGCCGATCGAAGGGCTGGTCGAAACACGAGGCTTTCTATCGTGGCTTTCGTACCGAACGATGCTCTGCACACAGTACATTCGCCACCATTCGCGGCCGGAATACACGCCCGAGCCGGACATCGTTCATGAAGCGATCGGACATATTCCGATGTTCACGAATACAAATTTTGCTGATTTCTCGCAGTTCATCGGCCACGGTGCCCGCATCGCGACTGATGACCAGTTGGAAGAACTAGGGCGGTTATATTGGTTCACGGTCGAATTCGGCATGATCGAACACGAGGGCGATAAAAAGGCATATGGCGCCGGCCTCCTTTCAAGCTACGGCGAGCTCGAGAACGCATTTTCCGACAATGTAGAACGCCGCCCGTTCGATCTGGAACAGGTGATCAATACGCCGTACGACTACAGCGACATGCAGCCGATCCTTTATGTGATCCCGTCGTATGCTGAGCTGAAAGAAGTGACGCGGAACTATATCTCGTCGTTTGCGGGCTAACAGATGATAGAATTCACCGTAAACGGACCTATAGACGCCAGCGAGGTCATCGAACTTTACCGCGACGCGGGTCTGCCGCGGCCGACCGATGATGCGGATCGCATCGAGCGGATGTATAGCGGTTCGAATTTGATCGTAACGGCCCGGGAGGACGAAAAGCTTGTCGGGATCGCGCGTTCGATGACAGACGGAGCATGGAGCTGTTACCTCGCGGACCTCGCAGTCGCAACGTCGCACCAAAAAGCTGGCGTCGGCCGCAAACTGGTAGAATTGACAAAACAAGCCGCCGGCGAGGAATCGATGGTGTTGCTCCTTTCCGTCCCGACCGCGATGGAATACTACCCCAAGATCGGCATGGAACGGCTGGATAATGCGTTTATCATTTGGCGGGAGCGGTAAGCATTCGGGCGCTGCTATCGAGAGATTATAACCATGAAAGACAAAAAAAACCCTTTAGGACTAAAAAAGATACATCACGTTGAGTTTTATGTTGGGAATGCGAAGCAGGCGGAGTTTTACTATCGCAAGGCGTTCGGGTTTTCGCGGCACGCATACCGAGGGTTGGAGACGGGCGATCGCGACGTCACCAGCTATGTGATGAAGCAGAACCGAATATATTTTGTATTGACCACGCCGCTAAATCCTGAGCATCCGGCCGCCGAGCATATCAAACAGCACGGCGACGGCGTACGCGATATCGCTTTTCAGGTCGAAGATGCGGATCACGCGTTCAACGAAGCCGTCAAACGCGGTGCAACTCCCATCAGCGAGCCGCGCGATTGGTCGGACGAGAACGGCCTGGTCCGCCACGCTGCGATCGCCACGTATGGCGATACGATCCATTCGTTCATCTCTTATGGCTCAGCCGGAAACGCGAGCGCGCCTGCGCCTGCGCTCGCTTCGTCAGACGGAGCGGCAACCGCCACTCAGCAGGAACGCGTCAATGCATACTTAGGAGCGTTCCTACCCGGGTTCACGGAACAGATCGTTGAGGGCGAGGAGGTCGGCGTTGTTTTGGTCGATCACATCGTTGGCAACGTCGAGCTTGGCAAGATGAATCACTGGTGCGATTTCTATCGCGACGTGATGGGCTTCGAACGCTACATCACCTTTGACGATAAGGACATCTCAACCGAGTATTCCGCTCTGATGTCGATCGTTATGAGCGACGGCGGCCACAACATAAAGTTCCCGATCAACGAACCCGCCGAGGGAAAAGGCGGCAAATCGCAGATCCAGGAATATATCGATTTTTACCGCTCGGCCGGCGCACAGCACGTTGCTTTGCTTTGCAAGGACATTCGCGATTCGGTCGCTAAATTGCAGGCGAACGGTGTCGAATTCCTTCGCGTGCCCGATACTTATTACGATGAAATACCGGAGCGTGTCGGTGAGATCGACGAAGACATCGAAGACTTAAAATGCCTGGGCATCTTAGTCGACCGTGACGATGAGGGATATTTATTACAGATCTTCACCAAGCCTGTTGAAGACCGCCCGACCGTTTTCTACGAGATCCTCCAGCGCAAGGGCTGCAAGGGTTTCGGAAAGGGCAACTTCAAGGCGTTATTCGTTTCGATCGAGGAAGAACAGCGGCGACGTGGAAATTTGTAGCTTGAAATCCCGCGGGGCCTAGATGAGCAGGATCGCACAATTTTTCGCGAGGTATGAAGAAGGAGCGAACACATTCGCCCCTGATCTCGTCGTTTCCCATTACACAGATAAATTTATGGGTGCCGACCCCAACGGCGTGGTGTCGATTCGAAACGACGAAGCTTTTCGTGAGGCGATCCCCCAACGGGCTGAGTTCTTCCGGCAAATTGGTTTTAGATCCGCAAAGGTCCTCGATATCGCGGAGACGCCGTTGGACGAACGCTACACCATGGCCAAGGTTCATTGGGAAATGATCTTCGAAAAGGAACCGGGCAGGCCGCTTGATTTCAGGTTCTACATCACATATTTCCTCTTCGACCCGGGCACTGGGCCAAAGGTGGTCTTTTATATCTCTCATGAGGACGAGCAGAAGGTGATGCGTGAAGCCGGCCTTATCTAATTATCTGTCGCGTGAAAGACCGCCGGTTCTTTCACGTTAACGGCTAGGCAATATTGAAATGTCTTTCAAATCAAATAGACCGCTCATGCTTGGCTCCCGTAGGCAGTTCTTGCTGCTAATATTTCTACTTGCGATAGCCGGCACCGCGCACGCGCAGAATGGAGAAGAGTATAGGGTCTACGAAGCAGTTTTGGCTCACATGTTCAAGGGCGGCGTCACTCGCTTTGACATGAGTGCAAAGATCGACAAGATCGTTTTGCGCGCACGAACTCATTCCTAGTATGCGAGGGGTGGATCGAAAGAAGACTGGGAGCAGGTGCAGATTCGTTTGAGGGATCTTCGGGAAGGGACGATCTCAGGCTACGAATCAGCAAGGCAGACCGAGGTCGAACTAAAGCCGTCCCTCAAGATCCCGTTTGAATACTCTTTCATCACCGATGCCCAACTCGCAAAGATATTCCCACCTCCAAGGGCTATCGATCGCGAGATCGCCCAATGGACTGAGTTTTATAAGGTTTATCCCAACTCCGCCGGACATAACTCCCTGTCGCGGGTGGGATTCGATAAGGCCGGCACCCAGGCTCTTGTGTATTTCGTCAACTGGTGCGGAATAGTTTGCGGAACGGGTAACTATGTTCTTCTGGAGAAAGGTGAGAAAGGATGGGCCGTCAGCCAAACGGCGATGATGTGGATAAGCTAAAAAACATGCTTTAGACTCGCGACTATGGAGATCAGGTATCATCGTGCAAATTTTACAACTCTAAAAGAACTGCTCGGGGTTTTTGCCACGGCTTTTGAAGAACCTGAGACATACCAGTCCTCGATCCCTTCAGATGGATATCTCGACGCCCTCCTCGCACGCGAGGACTTCATCCCCTTGGTCGCCGTTGTTGACGGCAAAGTGGTCGGCGGACTGGCGGCATACGTCCTGCAAAAGTTTGAACAAGAGCGCAGTGAGATCTATATCTACGACTTAGCGGTCGATGAGGCTTATCGCCGCCGAGGGATAGCGACGGGTTTGATCAACAAGCTCCGTGAGATCGCCCGCGAGATCGGAGCGTGGGTCATCTATGTGCAGGCTGATCACGGGGACGCCCCGGCGATAAAACTATACGAGTCACTTGGAACCCGCGAGGATGTGCTGCATTTCGATATTGCTCCATGAACATCGCCGAGGCTATATTTCGCGATTACGATCCCCGCGACATCGAGCGCATCGTCGCGATCTTTCTGTCAAATATACCGAAATATTTTGTACCGGCGGAGGAACAGGAACTCCGCGATTTTCTCGCCGAAAACCCAGATGACTACTACGTTATCGAAGACGAGGGTGAGGTCGTTGGCGCAGGCGGCATCGCGTTGAATACGGGCGGGACTGTCTCGCTCTGCTGGGGAATGGTGCGGAACGATCTGATCGGTACCGGCCTCGGGAAAAGATTAGCACTCTACCGAATGAAAAAGGCCGAAGACAAATGGCCGGGCCGACCATTTTTTACCAGTACATCGCAACACACGGAGGGTTTCTATAAGAAACTCGGGTTTTCGACATTCGAACGCATTTCTAATGGCTTCGGCCCGGGAATAGACACGTGTAAAATGCTACGAAAAGTGAGCTAGGCTGCCAATGGGTAAATTGTTCCTTCAAGTTCT
>JBBQTV010000172.1:0-8256 GCA_038212935.1 Pyrinomonadales bacterium
TATTTTCTAGATGCGGTCGCTTATGCGAAGAAGGTCGGCTTTTACCGCATTCTTGCGGCGACGAACGGGATCCGATACGCCGAGGACATCGAATTTTGCAAAGCCGCGAAAGAAGCCGGACAGCATGGCGTATACCTGCAATTCGACGGCACGAACGAAGAGGATAATAAGCACCGGGGCGTCGGAAATCTGTTCGACGTAAAGCTGAAGGCGATCGAGAATCTCGCGTCTGTCGGGATCAAAGTCACTCTGGTCACAACGATCGTCAACTCATGGAATAACGAAGGCATCGGCAGCATTGTGAAATTTGCGGCTGAAAATATCGACAAGGTTCAGACCATTGCGTTTCAGCCAGTCTCCTTTACCGGCCGTGACGAAGATATCTCTGATAAAGACCGGCAAGAGCAGCGTTACACCCTCGCGGGAATGACACACGACCTGAAGGATCAGCTTGACGGCGTTATCCAGCCGATGCGCGACTGGTTTCCGTTGTCTAGTTATTCGGCGTTCACGTCAGTGATGGATATGCTGCAGGGGGCCGATGCTCCTTGGGGTTGGTCGTCATGCAACTGCCACCCGAACTGCGGCATTTTCACATTGATGGTCGTCAATAAAAAGACGAATGAGATGAAGTCGCTCTTCGAGTTTTTCAATTACGAGCGGTTCATGAAAGATGTCGCCACGATCACCGATACCGCTCGTGGCAAGAAATTGACGATGGCCCAGCTAGGCATGGCGATCATGCGGAATTACGATGCCGGCAAAGCTCCGGCTGGCTTCCCGATCTCGCAGATCGTAAATCTATTCAAACCGTCATCTACGACATCGAACAGCGACCGCAACGACCGGATGAAAGCAGAGAAGGCCGACGATGACGTCTGGCGTGTTCTTTGTGTCGAAGGAATGTGGTTTCAGGATCTATTCACTTACGATTTTCGTCGAACCGAGATGTGTGTTATTCCTTACGGAACACAGGAAGGCGAGATAAGCTTTTGTGCTTACAATACGGGCGTGGGCTGGCGGCAGATAATCGAAGAGATGCACAAGACCGCGAGCCTCAGCGAATGGTATAACGAAAATGGCAGACATGCGGTTTATGCTAAGGGCAAGGAAGTTCCGGGCATCAAGAAGACGCGTTCGCTTTCGCTGCCTGTGATCGCCAAAGTCCTTGAACCTGACATCGATCGTCCGGCGGCGACGCCTTATTTGGTCGAAACCGAAGAGAGCGATGCAGTTTCTGTGTAGTAGTAGATCATGTTGAATGTTCCGTCCTTTGGGTGAACCTAGGTAAAAAACTGAAAAAAAATGAGAACTCTGATTGGTCGTATCGTGCCGGCTGTGGTTATTTTGTCGGCAGCGTTTCTTCTCTTTTCATATGTCACGGGCGTTTCGGCGGATGCCGAGTCCGGCGTCCGGGCATCCAGCCGCGAAACCGCTGACCTTACGTGGTTATCGGTCAGTGGTCTCGGCGAATTTCATAAAACGCAGGCACAGGTGTCCGAGCTTCGGACGCTCAATTTGCCAAATTCAAATGCGGTGGTGTCGATGTGGAACGAAACTGACAGCGATGGCACGAAGCCATTTTACTCCATAAGCCCCGACGGCAATACGCCCGGCCGTGCCATCCGTGCCGAATACGATCTTAAGCTGCGCTTTTTTGAGTTTGATCCGCTCGAAACGACCCCATTTGCCCCGTCCGATTTTCTTGGCCGCCAGGGGAACGATGGCAAAAAAGGTACTTATATCATCCAATTTTTCACTCATGTCCGCGATGAGTACCGGCAGGCCATTCGCTCGATAGGCGGCAAAGATTTCAGTTATCTTCCGAACAATGCTGTGATCGCTCATCTAAGCGGCGACGCGGCGGAAGTACTTCGGGGGAGGCCTTTCGTGCGATGGGTCGGTAACTATGAACCATGGTACAAACTTGACGAGACGCTTATTGACGGCATCGCGACCGATGCGCTGAAGCCTAAGCGGTACAACATTATGGCCCTCGACCGCGGGCCCGAAATGCAAGAGGCGATCGCGTCACGGATTCGGTCGCTCGGAGGCAGCATTCATCTGAAGATACCAGAAGGTTTCCGGATCGAGGCGACCCTTGACGCTTCCCAGGTATTCGACGTTGCGTTCCATAACGATGTGATGTTCATCGACGAATGGAGCGAGCCCGAAAATGATATGGATGTAGTGAGGACCATTGGCGGTGCAAATACGATCGAAACGACACTTGGCTTTCGCGGCCAGGGCGTTCGTGCCGAGGTGATGGACAATGGCCTGCGGCAAACGCATGGTGATTTCAACTCCGGACTCGCTCCGTTGATCCACAATTCGCCGGATACTAACGAGCCGTCGAATCATGGCACGTCTACTTTCGGGATCAATTTCGCTCGGGGGACCGCGGATGTCGCCGGTCTTGGAATGCTTCCGGATGCTCAGGGGATCTTCGCGGATTACAATCATCTGACCAACCGATACACGCATACGGCTAGGTTGGTTGCCGAGCCTTATAACGCGGTTTACCAGTCGAATAGCTGGGGCAGTTCTCTGACACAGAATTACACAACGATCTCGGCCGAAATGGACGATATACTTTTTCTAAATGATATCGTTGTTCTAAATTCGCAGAGCAATGCCGGTACTCGGAGTTCGCGGCCACAGGCGTGGGCCAAGAATGTGGTCTCGATCGGCGGCATCCGTCACTTCAATACCGCGACATTCGATGACGACCGGTGGAATAGCGGTGCCAGTATCGGGCCCGCCGCAGATGGTCGGATCAAGCCCGAGCTTGCTCATTTCTACGATTCGGTCTTTACTACGAGCCGGACGAGCGACACTAGTTATACTACTTCGTTCGGCGGAACAAGCGCCGCAACGCCCATCACTGCCGGGCACTTTGGTATCTTCTATCAGATGTGGCACGCCGGAGCATTCGGTAATCCGACGGGGGCATCTGTTTTCGAAAGCCGCCCGCATATGACGACCGCGAAGGCCGTAATGATAAACACGGCGGTGCAATGGGATATGACGATTCCTGGCACTGATGTCGGCCGAAATCAACAAGGATTTGGCAGGGCAAGTCTCGACAACCTCTATGCGCTACGTACAAAAATGCTCGTCCTTGATGAGACGGACGTCCTTCTTGACCAGCAGTCGAAAACGTATTTCGTTACAGTGCCGGCGGCAAGTCCGGACCCGCTGAAGGTAACGATGGTTTACGCCGATCCGATGGGAGTTCCGGCCGCAACTATGTCGCGGATAAACGATCTGCACTTGAAGGTGACCGCACCGGACGGCACGACCTACTGGGGCAACAACGGCCTTAGGCATGGGGAGGGAATGTGGTCGACCGCTGGAGGCGAGGCCAACCGAGTCGACACTGTCGAGAATGTGTTTATCCAAGCACCCGCGGCCGGGGTTTGGACCATTGAGGTCATAGCGGCCGAGCTGAATCAGGACGGACGGCCGGAAAGTGCCGGTGTCGTCGATGCAGATTTTGCGTTGGTGGCGAGCGGTATTCTTCAACTTTCCCCAACACCGGCTCCAGTTTCGGTTGGCGGGCGTGTCTTGACTGCAGGCGGGTTGTCGGTCTCGGGCGCTCAGTTGAGGCTGACTGATGATAGCGGAAACGTTCGCATAGCAATGACCGGACCGTTCGGGTACTATAATTTCGATGGAGTTTCCGTTGGTCAGAACTATACCGTATCGATCTCGGCAAAGCGGTTCAACTTTATTCCGTCCAGTGTCATCCGCATGGTGAACGAGAACATCTCGGACGTTGATTTCATTGCAGCGGACCCGGGGGTGCGCGGACTCAAATGATGTCTGCAAGGTTTCCGAGCCCAGCTTCGACGTCCGGGCCAAGATGAACGCGTAGCGCACGGCGGCCGCGGTCGAGAAGGACCTGAAAATCCCCTCTCGACTGGGCCGCCTTTACAACGCCAAACGTGAATTTCTGGCCGGGCACCTCGACGTCTACGGCGTCGTCCGAAGTTATCTGCAGAAAAACGCCATTGTTTGCACCTCCTTTGTAAGCCTGTCCGGTCGAATGAAGAAATCGCGGCCCGAAGCCTAAACAAGTGGCCGCCAGCCGACGTTCAAGGACCTTGGTCCGGATGTGTTGAAGCAATCCTTCATGTTCGTCGTTCATTTCGATGTAGGCGAGCAAAGCAAAGTAGTCGCCGTCCTCGACATTGGCAACGTGGGCTGACAGAAACTCTGCGAGTACGGGTTCGTCAACCATTTCGCGCAGCTGGTTGGCATATTCATCACTTGTGAAAAGCTTCATGCCATCTTGCTCGAAGAACGGTGTTTCCACGGGCAGCGAGCCGCTCGATTCATATTCCTCAGTGATCTTCTTTGCTTCGATCTTCGCCGATTCGACGTCGGGCTGATCGAACGGGTTGATGCCCATCACCGCCCCGCAGACGGCGGTCGCAAACTCCCACCGGAAAAACTCCGCACCGAGCGTATATAAATTGTCCAACTCGATCTGAACCACCGGATGTCCGGCTGCAAATAGGGCGGATAGATCCACATCGTGATTTGAACCGGCGAGTTTCAGGTTGATGAAAACTCGGTCGTTGCCATAGCTGACGGCCGGCTGCAGCGGTTCGCCGTCAACGGGAATCACGGCGACCCCGTTCTTTCCTGTCGATTCGGCAATGAGCTGCTCGAGCCACGATCCAAGGTCCGCGATCTCGGGAGATGTAAAGATCGTCAGCTTGTCGCGTCCGGCCCGGTGGCAAACGCCTAGGATAAGTCCAAGCATAGCGGCATCATTGTCAGACGGTCTTTCCATCCGACAAGCCGTGGTCATTTCATCCGCACCGCTCAACAATCGTTTGACATCAAGTCCCATCACCGCAGCTGCGGCCATCCCGAACGGAGAAAGCGCAGAGAACCGGCCGCCGATGGACGGATCGCCGAAGATGATGTGATGAAAACCGTCCGCGTGGGCGACCTCTTCCATTTTCGAACCCGGATCCGTGATCGCAATAAATTGCTTGCCGGGCTCGTCTGTTGTCTGCGAGAGGCGGTCAAAGAAGTATTGCTTGAAACAATTTGGTTCCAGAGTCGAGCCCGACTTGCTGGCGACAATGAACAAAGTTTTTGCCAAATCAAGCCTTTGCTCGACAGCCAATACCTGAGCAGGGACAGTAGAATCGAGAATGTGAAAGTTAGCCTTGCCAAACGTCAACGCGAGCACCTCCGGGCACAGCGAAGAGCCGCCCATTCCCATCAAAAGGACGTCGGTAAAACCGGCCTCTTCAATGTCCGCTCGAAGATCGTTATATTTCTGAATATCCCCAAGTTCAGCGGCGACAACATCCAGCCAGCCGAGCCATTTGTCTTCATCGGCACCGGTCCAAACGGCAGCATCTTTTTGCCAGATACGCGAGATACGGGAGTCGGCCGCCCATTCGCCGGAGACTTTCGCCAATTCTTCTTCGATCGATACGGGCAAAGAGTAGGTCATCGAATTCTGCATTCGAATAAATTACCACAATTTTGCATTCGGCTGCCCTTTCGGATTTCGTAACCTGTGTGGATGCGAAGTAGAATAGCCGCCATGAGAAATATTGCTTTGATCTTAGCGTTGGTGTTGCTTTCCGTGATATCGGTGGCGGCGCAGCCCTGTCTTCAGGCGGCCAAGGTGGTCCCGCCGGTGATGTCCGACAACGTAAGGAAGCTGTATGAAACGAAACTTGCCGAAGCCGAGCAGGTGCACTTAAATAAACCGAACGAGGCGGATTCGATCATTTGGCTGGGCCGGCGGACGGCCTATCTGGGAAATTACAAAAACGCGATCCGCATCTTTTCAAGCGGCCTCGCTCTTCACCCAAATGATGCACGCCTCTACCGCCATCGCGGGCACCGATATCTCACGATCCGATGTTTTGACGATGCGATAAAAGATTTTGAAATGGCCGGGAAGTTGATCAAGGGCAAAGCCGACGAGGTGGAGCCCGACGGCTTGCCGAACGCTCAGAACATCCCGACAAGCACGCTTCAGTCGAACATCTGGTATCACCTCGGTCTTGCGTATTATCTGAAAGGTGATTATTCAAACGCTCTGAAAGCCTACGAAGGAGCCCAGAAGGTTTCGAAAAACAACGACATGAAGGCCGCCACCGTTTACTGGCACTATATGACGCTCCGGCGATCCGGCAAGAAGAAACATGCGGCGAGAATGCTAAGGGCGTTCGATACGAACATCGAAGTGATCGAGAACGCTGATTACTTGAAATTGCTCAGGCTGAACAACGGCGAAGTGAAAGCGGAAGAACTGCTCGCTGGCATTCGCGGCGAAGCGAACACGCTTGGCTCGGCCTCAACGGGATATGGAATCGGGAATTACTTTCTGTACAATGGTGACCGCGAAAAAGCGATGACGCTATTTCGTGAGATCGTCGCCGGAAACCAGTGGGCGAGCTTTGGCTACATAGCAGCAGAAGCCGAGTTAAGCCGTTAGCCAAGATAGGAAAGCCTCTTCTTGCCTGTGAAACGCATGTTCGGGTTGTGAATCCGCGGCCATCGGCAATTTAAAGAAAACGCCGAGTTGTTCTTGAATTCCGCCTTCGCCGCGTTGCTTTGCGAGATCAAGGCAACGGGCGATTTCGATCGCGAGTGGCGCTGCCAGGATCGAATCCTTACACAGAAAATTGACCTTTATCTGCATCGTCTGGCCAAGAAAGCCGCGGATATCTATATTGTCCCAAGCCTCCTTGTTATCGCCGCGGGGTCGGTAATAGCGGATGTCGACGATATGATCTTCGACCTGATAACCAAGAATATCGTCGAGAACGCTCTGCTTCGTCTTCACCTTTGACGCCAGCGAATCCTGATTCGACAATGCAAGCCCATCGCGATTTCCCAGGATATTCGTCGAATACCAGCCGTCCACGTGAAGAGCTCGGCTTTTCAATGCCGGAGCAAGAACTGTCTTAATAAATGTTTGCCCGGTCTTGCCATCCTTTCCTGCGATCGGAATATTTTGCTTTTCCGCAAATTCGGTCAATGCGGGAATATCGGCCGCGACCGACGGCGTAAAGTTTCCGTACGGGACGCCTTGCGCGATCGCAGCATATGCATAGAGCATCGCCGGTGAAATGTCAGGAGAGTTTTCATCGAGAGCTCTTTCGAAACTCGACAGAGAATTGAAGATCTCGTTGCCCTCAATGGCAAGCTTTTCGGTCGAGGCGAGATTGATGACAACGACCGAATCGCATTTGGTTTTGAACGCAAAGAGATCATCGCTCAGCTTTTCGATCGTTTTACGATGACCGCCCGCACCGATCTTGTTCTGTCCTTCGATCAGCGAAAGAAACCGATCATCGCCGATCGCCGGCCACGGCTTTATTTCGCGCAGGCTGTCCTCAACCGCGATGTGGTGCTTGTAGGTCAGAACTTCATGTCCTTCAGCAGCCTTTGCCAAGTTTTCTGGAAACAGGTCCCAGCCCGCGAAGATAATGTCTGAATAATCAACGAGTCCACAGACTGAACGCTCAGCCAGCGGCAAACCGTCGGTGCCGATGAGCCCTTTCTTCAACAACTCGATGCCCGCCGCCATGGTCGTTCCGACCGCACCGCCAATTCCCACAACTGCTATACCTAATTTTCTATTCATCCTTAGAGACTGCAGACAGTTTTTATCTTAGCTTATAGCTATTAGCTTAAAGCTATAAGCCTGATCTAATCCTCCGTCGAAAGATGTTCTACGGTTTTTGCCAATTCCCGTTTGAGGAGCTTTCCCGTGGGGCCTTTGGGAATGTCGTCGACGAAATGCACGGATTTTGGGCATTTGAAGTCGGCGAGATGAGCCCTGCAAAAGCCGATGATCTCGGATGCGCTTGCGGTCAGTCCATCTTTCAGAACGACAAAGGCGGCCACCTCTTCGCCGTAGAGTTCGTCGGGGACGCCTATCACTGCGGCATGTTCGACAGCGGGATGTGAATAAAGCAGGTCGTCGATCTCGCGCGGATAGATATTCTCGCCGCCGCGAATGATCATGTCGGATTTGCGGTCGGCGATATAAAAGAATCCATCCGAGTCGCGATAGCCGATGTCGCCAGTGTGAAACCAGCCGCCGCGAAAAGCTTCGGCGGTCGCTTCAGGATTCTTGAAATAGCCCTTTAATATGTTCGGCCCGCGGAGGACGATCTCGCCAAGAGTTCCATTGGGTACCTCAATGTCTTCATCGTCAACAACCCGCATTTCATTTCCGATCGGCAGCCCGCACGAACCCGGCCGGCG
>JBBQTV010000173.1:0-8228 GCA_038212935.1 Pyrinomonadales bacterium
AGCTTCACGCGTGGTGCCTCGACCGTCACGCAGCAGCTGGCAAAAAATCTTTACCTCTCAGAGGATCGAAATTTTCTAAGGAAAGGTAGAGAAGCGGTTTATACCTACTATCTCGAAAAGGAATTGCCGAAGAAACGGATCTTGGAACTTTACCTGAACGTTATCGAATGGGGCGACGGGATCTACGGAGCTGAAGCAGCGTCGAGGCATTACTTTAGAAAGTCAGCATCAAGCTTGAACCGCGACGAGGCAGCGTTCCTTGCGGCTATGATCCCAAGTCCGCTAAACATTTTCAATCCTGAGAAAAACCGCAAACGGGTAGTTCGCCGCCAGCGAGTGCTCATGAAATACATGAATTCAATGAAGTTAAAGTATTAAAGAAATGCCGGGTGCGAACGATTCGCCCCGGCATTTCCGATCAAGTTACGGCTCAGCTCTATTTGCCGCCTACAAGCGAAAGTTCGTTCAGTATCCAACCTGCCCCGCCGAATTTTTCGGTGACAAATAGAACGAATCGGATATCTACCGAAATGGTCCGATTCATATCCGGGTCGTAGTAGAAATCGTTACCCAAGCCTTCGTAGTTGCCGTCGAAGACAAGACCGACCTGCTCTCCATTCCCGTTTAGAACCGGGCTGCCGGAATTTCCGCCGATGATATCATTCGTTGATATGAAATTGACGACGACGCTGTCACCCGAGCCAAATCGGCCGAAATCGCGAGCGGCTTGCAGATCTTTCAGTTTCTCCGGCATATCGAATGGTTTGATGCCGGTATCTTTTTCGATCATACCCTTGATGGTCGTAAATGGCGTTCGGTACTCGGCCTCACGGGGACTAAATCCTTTGACATTGCCATACGTGAACCGCAACGTTGAGTTCGCGTCCGGATACGGCGTTATGCCTTTCATTTCAGCCATTCCCTGTTGATAAAGCAGACGAAGACGATCGATCTTCGAAGCAAACATGGCTCCGCGAGCGGCGGTCTTCGCTTTTTCTTCGGCTAGTGCAGTGGCGAACGCGATCACATTGTCGCGTTCCGGACGAAATTCTCGTGTCATTGGGCCAAACAGCCCGTCGACCGTTTCTGGTGTCCAATACGAGCCGTCAACGATAGATTCCGCGAATTTTGCTTCTGCATCGCGGCGTGCTTTTCCACTCAACGAGCCGAACAGTTTCTCTGCTCCTTCGAACTTTTGATCATTCGGCAGTTCATCGAACGATCTTAAGTAAAACTTGATCATCTCGCGTTCGTAGATGGGCTCACGATCAGCGAATGCAGTTTTTACTTGAGCGCGAAACTTTTCACGCTCTTCTTCTGTTGGAGCCGTTCCCTGGCGCATCATTATGGCACGGACTATCGTCGCTAACGTCGGAGTCGTCGCGTCCGGGATGCGGCCGAGGACCACGTCTCGCTTAGCAACCGAATTCGATTCGGCCGATGCGGCAGCAAGTTCCTGAAGAACGGTGCCGTATTTCTGTTGACGTGCGGGTTCCGCAGCAACCCATTTGGCGAACTGAGCCTCCTGAGCTTGCCGTTGCTCGACGACCTGAGAGCGTCGAAGCCGCCATTTACCGCCATCATAAACTTTTCGATAGTTATCAAAGTTTGCGATGTCCGATTGAAGAGCGATCCGCTTTTCTTCATCGGTCTCACCGACCATACGAAGAGCGTTGCTTCTCGCGTCAAGCCAGGAAGCAAGGAAAGGGAAGTTGGTATCGCGGGCGTATTGAACTGACTGGGATTCCCGATACCGCGTGGTGCCGCCGGGGTACCCGAGAACGAAGACAAAATCGTTTTCCTTTACACCGCCGATGTTGATCTTCAGATGACGTTTCGGCTGATATGGTACGTTCAGCGGCGAGTATTCGGCGGCTGTTCCGTCCGGTGCAACGTAAGCACGGATAAACGTGAAGTCGCCCGTGTGGCGCGTCCATTCAAAATTGTCCGGGTCGCCGCCAAACACACCGATATTCCGCGGCGGAGCGTAAACCACACGGACATCCTTGATCTGACGCGTTTGATAGAGGTAATAATAAAAACCGTTGTTAAGCGCCTGGATGCGGATCTCGGAAGCGACGGGTGCTTTTGACTTTTCGGCGTCGCGAAGGTTACTGATGCTCGCCTGGATGGCTTTGGCAAGTGCATCGCCGGAAAGCGATTCGGTACCCTGCTTTATCTTTGCGGTCACGTCTTCAACGCGCTCCGTGATAAAGATCGAATAGCCTTTAGCCGAGATCTCGCTGCTGCGGTCGTCGGCCTTAAAACCATTTTCTACAAGGTCGCTTTCGGGAGTCGAAGCGGAAACAAGTGCGTCGAATGCACAATGGTGATTCGTCAGGATCAGCCCCTGCGGTGATACGAACTCGGCGGTGCAGCCAATACTCAATCGGACCACAGCCTCCGTAAGACCGCCACCGGCAGGATTGTATATCTCTTCCGGTTTGATCCTTAGGCCTTTTTTTCGTAGGTCGAGGCCTGCAATCTGCCCCGGCGTGTACATTCCCTCGTCCCGAATTGCAAACGCCGGAACCACCGACGTCACGGTCAGTACGAATGTTAAAAGAATCGTCGCCGACGCACTTCTAAATGATTTCATGTTGTAGATCTTCCTTTTCTAATCGGTGTGGTTACGCAAACTGTAATTATACAGAAAAAAAGCGAGCCGACTATTCGACTCGCTTTGAAAAGCAATAGTTGTAACGAATTTAAGGCAACGCACGTACGATCTCGGTCGGTTCCGGGGGAAGAAACCGTCGTGGGTTGATCGGTTGATCGTTAAATCGCAATTCGTAGTGAAGATGCGGGCCGGTCGAGCGTCCGGTCGAGCCTACGTATCCCATAAGCTGGCCACGCGAGATGGGATCGCCCACAGCAACTTCGACCTTCGAGAGATGGCCATAGCGTGTAGTTAGTCCATTGCCATGGTCGATCTCGATCAGGTTGCCGTAACCACCTTGCCAACCGGCCTTGCTGACCGTGCCGGCTGCGGGAGAGACTACCACGTCGCCGCGCTCGCCGTCGATATCTATTCCGCCGTGAAACTCATATGTGCGTCCGCCGAACGGATTGCGGCGAAAGCCGAACTCATTATTTATTTTGCCCATGTGTGCCCAACTTCGCGGAAGCGACGTCGGGTCAGAGGTCGTCTCGATCAGTCGAAGTTGGTTTTCAACCTCAACGTCTTCGATCCCGTTCTCGGTCAAAGAGGGGCCGCCGCTGTTTCGAGCAAGATTGCTCGAAGCTGCGGGCCTGGAATAATCGTATGAGATTGGATCTTTCGTTGTCGCGGATGAAAGCTGGGACGCGGGTGGGATCGAAGCGGCCAAAGTAATGGCTGATGGGTCAGAGTGTGTGAACACTCCGTATATCGCTGAGCCAAAGGTAGTGAAACCAATTATTAGTGCAATGCTGAGCAAACCGTTCTGGACAAGTTTTTTTGAAACCTGAACTCGACGAATATAAATTCTGGATCTTGATGTTTGAGAAAGATGAAAAGTAAAGTACTTACTTTTTTGTTGCATTATGCTTTTAAGCTCCTTGTTATTGATCACGCACCGGGAATCCATCGTCCGGGTACACGGAATCACGCAAGAATAGCCGCGAGCGACCAACGCGAAACCTGACTAAACTAGTGGGGTAGTTGTAAAACGTAGACCAGTCAAAAGAAAGACTCTGACTGATTAAGTGAAAACTCCAATGAAGACAATGATATAAGGTGACTAAAGGAATGGCAAGCGGGCGTAGCCACCAATCTAATAAACTTAAAATACCACAAAAGGGTTCGAAATACTAGACGGTCTTTCGGCGGCTGTCATTGATGCTCTTGAAGATCAAAAATCCGACACCGGCGATAATGACGACAAAGACCGCAAAAATGAGGATCTTGACGGCGAAGGTAATGAATCCGACGAATGCGATGAGCTGCTTGATGAAGGTTATGATCAAGGCGATCAAGACCAAGATACTGCCTAACCCACCTGAGGCCTTTAACCAAAGCGGCATAACTTAAAACTCCTTGTTATCAAACGATCCGCCTGCGGCGGCCTAATTACACTATAAGCGAAACCAACGGGTATAGCAACCTTTAGCGGTTCCGCCAATCACGGTTTCCTAGGTCATCCGTCGGGTTCGTCCGCCTCGAGTATGATTCGGAAGCGGAGTCAACATTACTCTTGCCACTAACGAAAAGAGGGGCCGGTCTGGCACTATCAAAATCGGACCATCGACCCTCCTCCGATGTTGACTTGAAGATGTAGCCCCGAAGGATGTATATCCCGAGTCCGATCAATAATGCAGGGACGAGGGCCCGCATGATGCCGCGAATGTCAAAAAAGCTCTGGAACAAAAATGCCGTGCCTAATACTCCAAGCACAATGCCCCACAGCTTTGGATTACCCGAAAAGCGTTTCACAAAAATGTCTTCGGCAATATCAGGCGTTAGGCCCGAGCGGATCATTTGAGCGGTCCGCCAGGCGTCAAGCGCCGCGAATGCCCACATTCCAATAAAACTTAGCACGAAAAGCGGAGTTCCGCCGGTCAACACAGACATCTGAAATAACCCGACGAATACAGCAAAATAGACCAATGCCTTGACCGTTTGGCCGTTATAGGCCGCTCCGAGCCCGGGCAGAATGAAAGACAGCAAAGTTGCGATCACAGGCGACGTTCGCTTTCTAACAAAGGGAACGTAATTCGAACGGCTGTGACTACGAAGCAGGTCAATGCCCTGAACGATACAATCCTGACAGTAGGGAAAACCCTTAATGCGGTGGTCACAGGCAGGGCAAAGTGCCTTGCCGCACCCATTGCACTGCACGACCGCTACGTTCTGAATGTGATAGGCACAGTTCATTAGGGCTGGCCTCCCGCTTCAGATGTCTGCTGAGGAGTTATTCCGCCGCGAAAGGCGTCGGAGCTTTGTCGATATGATTGTTCCGCTATCTGCACGCTCTTGGAATAAATGTCGGAAAGCGAACCATCCGCCGAAACACCTTGGCTAATAAACAGGAACGCAAACATCAGCATCATCGCAACCGGTGCAAGCTGCGGAACCGCTATAGGCAGCCGTATGGAGCCTGCAAGATCGCGCAACCGCACAAGCCACCCGTCTTTCCTAACGATTGCCGTCGCTGAACCCGTAGTTTCCTGCAAAATACGTTGGTGGAGGCCTTCGGGTAATGGCATTTCAATAGATTTATAAGAAACAATGGCCGCGAGCGAACGCACTACGCTGCCCGGCAGGTCGGTGCAGTCGTCGCAGAGAACCGCATGTCGTTCCCACCGGTGAAACACCTTGGCCGGCAAAAAACCGTCAAGATAGTCCGTCAGATGTTCTTCAAACTCGTCACACGCGATCGATGCATTCGGCACTGTGTTCGCGAGTATCCTTGCTTCAAGCCGTGTCAATGGCGAATCTAGTTCAGCCAGCGAATGACAGACCGCAAGAGCTTCTTTGACCTCATTCAATAACGAGTGGCAAAGCGGACACTGCATAGCATGTGCCGCGACGGCTTTGTGAGCAGCGCCATCAAGAGTCTTTTCGAGATATTCCGAGAGGGAATCCTCAAACCCTGAGCAGCTGATCAAGTTTTCTTTCTCAAAAGCCATAAAACAAATAACCCCTTGTATATGATCTTCGGAAGGTGAACGATTTTCTTTGCTCGTTTTGCTTTCACCTTCTGAAAATCGGCCGGCGATCCCGTCAGATCGTTACGACCCGCATTCGCCTCAATATCTTTGCAAGCTCTATTCGCCCGCGATTGATCCTCGATTTAACCGTTCCTTCCGGTATTTGCAAGGCATCGACTATCTCCTGATAGCTCAATTCCTCAATGTCCCGAAGAATGACACACGTCTTAAGGTCCGGCGGCAACTTGTCTATTCCCGATTGAACCTGAGCCGCCAGTTCCCGGCGTTCCAATTCTTTATGCGCCGATGTTCCCACTGCGCGAAGGTGAAATTGGTGGTCATCAACAGCGTCCGCCATCGAATTTTGCGGATTCCGCTGCCGATGGCGATAATCGTCAATTATCAAATTTCTGGCCAACCTCATCAGCCAGTTCGCAAGGTCACCTTGCTTCGAATCGTACTGGTCAAGTGTCCGATAGATCCGTATAAATACTTCCTGTGTCAAATCCTCGGCCGCGTCGGGATTGGATGTAAACCGGTAAGCAAGGTTAAATATCCTGCGCGAATACGCTGTAACGATATCTTCCCACGCAGCAGCATCTCCACCACGCGCCCGCCGCACAAGTTCCGCACCATCTATTTCCGCAGTTGCTTTAATAGCTTCCAACCAGTCGTTCTCCCGTTCACTCGGTTCGGCCGACTACAGCGTTCAGATCGCTGCAGATTGTCAAAAACAGGTTACGAAGTGGTTTTCGTAAAAGTTCCGACAAACTATATCTATTTACGCGCATTGATGGCCATGCGCAAGCGTGTTGGCAAATTGTATTGTATTGGAGTATCTTCAGGGATTGCCGACAACGGCATACTCGGACCTCAACAAACACCGGAGCGAACTAGTCCCAAATTGCGTAAATACATAAAATTCGCTGTCCTTCTTCTGCTTGCCGTATCGATACTTTGGTATTTCGGCAAGGATCTGGATTGGGTCGAAGTACAGAGAAGCCTGGGGCAGGCTGATCCGTTCTATCTTATCGCCTCAGTACTGATCATTTCTCTGGGGTATCTGCTTAGGGCGATCAGATGGAAGGTCCTGCTTTCACCGATAACGGATTCTAGCCTGAAAGAACTTTTTGCAACGACCACGGTCGGCTTCGCGGCGATTTTTATTGTTGGCCGTGCAGGCGAGATAGTTCGGCCAATGTGGCTGCCGATGCGTGATAAGCGTGTCCGGCCTTCTGCAGCATTGGTCACACTCGGGTTAGAACGCATCTTCGATCTCGCGGCGCTTGTTTGTTTCTTCGCGATAAATCTTCTGTGGTTCACACCACCGCCGGGGCGTGAAGGAGATCTGGCAAATGTCTATCTGGTGGGTTATCTGCTTCTGTTAGGTGTATTTCTGGGGTTTGCGGTTTTGATCGTTTATCAACGGAATGCAACGCGGATCCTTGTATGGACGGGACGCATCACCGACAAAAATTGGCTACCGTCACGCATACGGGCAATCTTCCTTAGTATTCTGACGCAACTTGCGGCGGCGCTGGAGATCCTTAAAAACTGGCGCGAGACTGCTCTTGTCGTTTTCTGGACCATCGCCCTTTGGATGGCTATTGCGATCCCGACATGGTGGGTCCTACTTGCTTTTGGGCTTCCGATCTCATTTAGCGACTCGCTATTCATAATGGGATTCGCGGTGGTAAGTTCGGTCGTTCCGACCCCCGGCGGTGCGGCCGGTGCTTTTCATACTGCGACGGCGGTAAGTCTGGTATTCTTAATTCCAGATATTCGACATGAGGACGCAGCGGCGGTCTCGATCGCGATGCATCTAATCTACTTTGCACCCGCCTTGGTTTTCGGACTATATTACTTTGCTCACGGGGATATCAGCGTCGAGCGTTTTCGCAGTCTGCTCTCAAGTGAACACGCTGCAGAAGAGATCGAGTCGGAAGCGCCAAACAGCAATAGTGCCACGGCCCCAACTCAGGAAAAATAATGCGTTGTCCATTCTGTGCACATATCGAAGATAAGGTCGTCGATTCCCGCGAAGCGAAGGACGGCGACTCGATCCGACGACGGCGTGAGTGTTTGTCATGCGGTCGGCGGTTTACGTCGTACGAGCGGATCGACGATATACCGTACATGGTCGTCAAAAAAGACGGCAAACGGGAATCCTTTGATAGAAGCAAGATCCTTTCGGGCCTCCTTCGGGCTTGCGAAAAGCGGCCGATCTCGACGCCTCAGCTTGAGGCGATAGTCGAAGACGCCGAGCGTCTGGTTCAGGATTCGATGGATCGCGAGCTTGCAACGACCGAGATCGGCAAGCTGATCATGCGACGGCTAAAATCCTTAGACAAGGTGGCTTATGTCCGTTTTGCGTCAGTCTATCTGGAGTTCGAAGACGTTTCTGAATTTATGACGGAACTCAAGGATCTTGTCCGCTCCCGTGAACAGGGAGCCGCCGTCGCCGCGAAGAAAAAGAAGAAAAAATAGCCCGTCCTACTCCCGCACGGACGCACTTGCGTTCAAATTGCCCTTTCCATTCTAAATTCGTAACATTAGGGAATGGTCGAACTTGAAGACTTCCCGATCTCGCTGGGCGA
>JBBQTV010000174.1:0-8225 GCA_038212935.1 Pyrinomonadales bacterium
ACCGAGACGGTTTTCATCGGGCACATAGCAGTCCTCGAAAACGACCGAGGCCGTCTCAGATGCCCGCATCCCAAGCTTGTTCTCCTTTTTGTCTGAGCGAAAGCCTTCCATCGATTTATCGAAGATGAATGCCGATATGCCACGGTTTCCTTTTTCCTTATCGGTCACGGCGACCGCGACGAGCGTTTCGCAAGCGATGGCGTGAGTGATGAAGTTCTTTGATCCGTTCACCTTCCAGCCGCCATTTGAGCGAACCGCATTCGTGCGCGTACCGGACGCGTCCGAGCCGGCCTGCGACTCGGTCAGGCCCCACGCTCCGAATGATTCTCCGGTAACTAGCGGAACGAGATATTTCTGCTTTTGCTCTTCGGAACCAAATTGGTAAATGTGATTTGAACAAAGTGAATTGTGCGCGGCCACCGATAATCCGACAGAGCCGCAAACGCGGCCGAGCTCTTCGATGATTGCGGCATATTCCACATAACCCATTGCCGATCCGCCGTATTCCTCGGGAAACAGAATGCCCATTAGCCCGAGTTCGGCCAGTTTCGGCCGCAGCTCGACTGGGAAGTGCTGCGACTCGTCCCATTCCATCACATTCGGCAAGATCTCACTCTCGGCGAATTCGCGGATGCTGTACTTGATCTGCAGTTGTTCTTCGTTGAGTTCGAAATTCATAATATTGCGATATAATCTATAATTATCTTGTCATAACGCAGATTGGCCTGCAAGGTTCGCCCATTCGCTGGTTAAGTTTGATGTAACGCCGGGCACAGCTAGAATGGAAGTATGAATGCGAATGAGAATCTGATCGAGTCGGACGAAGGGATACGGGAAATTCTAGCGAATACAAAGCGGATAGCGGTGATCGGGATCAAGCCGGAATCGCATGCGGGCCAGCCGGCGTTTTACGTACCGAAGTATATGCAGGACGCCGGATACAAGATCATTCCCGTGCCTGTCTATTACCCGGATGTGAATGAGATCTTGGGCGAACCGGTGTATCGGAAGCTGGCGGACGTGCACGAACGAGCCGAGATGATCAATCTCTTTCGCCGTTCTGCGGATGTCGAAAAGCACATCGATGAGATATTGGCAGCTAAGCCAGATTCGGTATGGATGCAGCTGGGAATAAGCAACGACAAGGCGGCCGATGCCTTCGCAAAAGCGGGTATCAAGGTCGTGCAAAGCCGATGCCTTCTGGTCGAACACCGTTCGTTAATGCGGTAGTTATCTTTTCTTGGGAGCCGGCGTTGTCATTGCGGCGACCTCTTCGGCTGCCAACTTGCGATATTTCCCGACAGGCAGACCGCGGTCGGTTATCGGGCCGATGCTTGTTCGCCGCAGTTTAACGACCGAATGCCCGATCGAATCGAACATCTTGCGGATCTGTTGATTGTGGCCCTCGTAAAGTGTGACCTGATACCAGCCGTTCTTGTCGGTTGGCTTTAGCGGCTTTATCTCTGCCGGAGCAGTTTTGAAGCCATCTTCGAGCCGAACACCGCGGGCAAGTTTGCGGATCGCAACATCGGTCGGCAGGCCTTTTACCTTTACGTCATATACCTTCGCGATCTTTCGCGATGACGCAACAAAATTGGTAAAATCGCCGTCATTCGTGAGAACGATCAGGCCCTCAGTATTATAATCGAGTCGTCCGACCGGATGCAGTTTACCGAAACCTTTGACGAGGTCGGTCACGAGCTTTCGGCCTTCCGGATCGGCCGCGCTTGAAAGATATCCTTTCGGCTTATTGAGCAAAACATAGACGTGCTCTACATTTTGGAGCATCGGGTTGATCAGCTTTCCGCGGACCTTGATATGGTCTTTTTCCGGATCGGCTTTGGTTCCTAGTTCGGTGATGACCGAACCATTTACGGTGACCAAACCTTCCTTGATCATTTCCTCAGCCGCCCGCCGCGAAGCGATACCGGCCTGAGCGATAAGTTTTTGAAGTCTTTCCTGCATATTGCGTAAACACGCAATGTTACAGCATTAGGGTTGAACTTTCATCTTCCGGAACAAATGTGTCCCGATATGAAGGAAGCTGTTTGTACATCAGTTCGTTTGCCTGGAAGGCGATGTCCCGCTTGAACTTATCGTCCGGCGTTTTGAAGACCGATATTTCGATAATTTCGCTGTCCGCCAACTCCATGCCGAGCGACCAAACGGGATCTCCGTCTGAATCAACGTCTTCGAGAATAAAGAAGTGCTTTACTTCTTCAAATCTGAAAACGCGGTTGGTACGGCCCGAAATCCCGCCACGCTTCAATGTTACTGTCTCTGTGTTCCGATCCACCGTAAGCCTCGTCAGCGGAGCGTACCAGATAACGCAAAACCCGACCGCGACCGCTGTCAGACCTCCGATAAAGTGAGCGGCGATCTCAAAACGTGTTGCTTCGTCGTAGTTGCTGTAGCCGCCGGATGCTCCATAAACGAAGGCCGCTCCTATAGCGATGAAGAAGCATCCGAATATCCAAAGCCAACCGGGGGTTTCGCTGATCGCAAGTGTGTGTCCGTCACGCTCGATCTTCATCTTCCCGTTAACTCTCTTTTTGTCTATCAGTTGACCAGGTCTTCGAAATCCTCGATGCTCGGCAATTCGCTGAGGTCTTTTAAGCCGAACTGAATAAGAAATTCTTTAGAAGTGCCGTATTGCATTGGCCGGCCGACCGTTTCTTTGTGGCCTTTGGTAACAATAAGCCGTTTCTCGAGCAGCGTTTTAATTGCCGAAGCCGACTGAACGCCGCGGATCTCAAGTATCTCGGGTACGGTGACGGGCTGTTTGTAGGCAATGACCGCGAGCGTTTCGAGCGAGGCGAGCGAGAGCTTGGCAGATGGACGCGTCTTGAGGAACTTTCTCACCGTTTCATGAAGCTCGGTCCTTGTTGCGATCTGCCACCCGCCTGCGATCTCGCGGATCTGCAGCCCGGACTCGCGGCCATCGTATTCTTCGCGCAGAGCCTCCACCGCAGCCTCGATCGATTCGCGGTCGTCATCAATTATCTCGACCAGCGTGCGCACGGTGATCGGTTCATCCGAGACGAAGATCAGGGCTTCGACAAGGGCGACGAGTTCGCCAGTCGAACGGGCAACTTTCTCGGGTGAGGTTTCTTTAATTTCGGTTGCTGTTTCTGACATTCCTGTTGATTAGGCCTTCGCCTCGACCTTACGTAATACGATATCGCCGAACGTCGACTTTTGCACGAGCTTGACGCTTTCGGTTCGGACGATCTCCAGCACAGCGATAAAGGCGGTGACGAGTTCCCGGCGGTTGTGCATCTCCTCGAAAAAGTCGAGAACGCTGAGCTCGCCTGCATCGAAGATGCGTTTTCTTAGCGATTTGATCATGTCCGCTAGCGAGATCTCTTCGCGATGGATCTCCATCTGGATCTCATCTTTTTGGCGGGCGACTATTTTTTGGAAAATGGTGATCAGGTCGAAAACGGTCGCACTTATCTCGGCATTGTGCTCGTCGGATTCGATCTTTCCGCGTGGAAAGACGGCCTGTTCGACGGTTGTCTTTTCATAAAGCATCTCGGCGGCCGATTTATACTTTTCGTATTCGAGCAGCCGGTCGACAAGCTCCTGCCGCGGGTCTTCGATCTCTTCGTCTTCCTCGACACTCGGGTCGCGGGGCAGAAGCATTTTCGACTTAATCTCGATGAGTTGTGCGGCCATGACGATGAAATCAGCCGCAATGGCGATATCAAGCCGCTTCATGAGTCGCACATATTTGAGATATTCATCCGTTATCTTTGCGATCGGGATGTCGAATATGTTCGCCTGCTCCTGCCGGATGAGATAGAGCAAAAGGTCGAGCGGGCCCGCGAATTCACCGAGCTTTATCTTCAACTCATCGTTCGAACCCCGCACGATCTCGGCGGTTTCCGTCAGAAAATCAAATGTAAATTGTTCCGGCTCCTCTTGCATGAAGAATGAATTCTAACCTAATCGCCGCCTTAGGCGAAGATGCTAGATGTATTTCGTTTCGCGGAGGTAGATGATGTAATCGGTGGCGGGCGGGTCGTGGCCTTCTTCGCGGAGTTTGAGGATGATGTTGCCGCGGTGGATGGCGGAGTGCATAAGTACGTGCGTCAGCAGTTCGCGGAAGGTGTTCTCGTAGGGAATCCCTTCGCTGGAATGGTATTTCGCACGGATGTCGAGGCCTTCGTCATCGAAACGGCGGAGGAGTTTCTCGTAGCGTTCGGCGACGTCGCGGGCGAGCGTGCCGCATTCGTCGAGCGAACGCGTCGGCCAAAAGTCGAAGCCGGTCGAATTCTTGCCGTAAAGCCGCTCGTAATATTCCGCCTCGGTCGTCAGCAAATGCCCAAGTATCTCGACCGAACGCGGCGACTCTGCGGCCTTTAACGCCACGATAATCCGCCGGTTCGCCCAGTCGTTATAGGCAAATAGCTGCCGAAGATGTTCGATGGTGTTCATCGGTTGGAGTTCCGGCTTTAGCCGGCAATACACGTGGCGAAGATGCCGCCTTCAGGCGGGACTCCAAACCTAAACCTCGTGCGCTTTCAGGTCTTCGAGCGAAACAACGGTCAGGGCGGCTTCGTGAGTGGCGTTTAGATAAACGAGCGGGGCCATGCCGGCTTCGAGCGCCTCGCGCCAGCGGAGCATGCAAAGGCACCACTTGTCGCCGGCCTTCAGGCCTGGAAAAGCATATTGCGGCATCGGCGTCGAGAGGTCATTGCCGACCATTTTCGAAAACGCAAGGAACTCATCGGTTGCCTCGATGCAGACCGTGTGCCGCCCGGTGTCGTCAACGCCCGTGCGGCAATATCCATCGCGATAAAAGCCGGTCATCGGGTCCGTGCAGCAACTCTCCAGCTCGCCGCCAAGCACATTCTTCGGCTTCGGCATATGCCCGTTGCCGTTTCCATTTGTATAGCTCATGAGACCATTTTAAGCGCATTCGCCCCAGAGGTCACAAAGTAGGATTAACTATTTTTACCATTTGAATCTTTAATTCGGATAAAAATCTCTGTGTGCTCTGTGGCTATTTTGCCTTTATTAGCTCCAGCGCCTTTTCGATTGGCCGTGCGATCACTGCACGGTCGCCGACGATGACGATCGGGCGATTGAGAAGCCCCGGATTCACTACGATCGCCGCGATCACTTCGCTATCGGGCGTCTCCCGCGTGAATCCGCGTTCCTTGAACTCTTTGTCCTTCGTCCGCAGCAGCCCGAACGCAGGAATTCCAAGTTTTGTCACCAGATCTCTGACGATCTCCGCCGTCAAAGCCTGTTTGAAGTAGTCAACTCGCTCAAAATCAATGCCGTTTTCCCGAAACAGCGAAGCCAAATTCCGGCAAGTCGTTCAGGTAGGTTTTTCGTAAACGGTGAATTTCGTCATTGCTGGTTATTGGAATCCTCGCGGTCTATGAATGCAGAATTTCCGTGAATTGTTCGAATTTTTATTTCATGTCCTGTCGAGCAATCGCTTCGGCCGCTTCCAATACAGTTAATCCCAATCCAAATCTCACCTCGGGGTGTGAGAATTCCTTCAGATCTCGCCCACAAGTCCGAAGGGGAAGTTGCCGCAATGAATCGCTTTACATCGTCGTCGAATATCTTTTCATAGGAACGAACAAATGCACGTTTACTTGAAATTCTTCTATACGAGACGCCAATTTTATCGGCAGGATAATTAACCCTCAACGGGTAGTTCATTAAGGACGCGACTGTGTCACGATCATCCGCCGCTACTGCGTTCTGAAAAGACTGCCAAAGATCATAGGCTTCGGCATCGGAATCGATCCCTGCAACGAAGAGCCGGTTACGACTAACCACGGGGGAATGATCGCGTTCATTCTCGACGAGCGCGGGTTCCACATGCAAAACGAGCGAGGAATCAATCGGGTGAGGCGTCAGGAACCAGAGGGCAAAGTTACCGGCTGCGAATGCCGAAATGAAGATAAAAGCCCTTGATAAAATTAACTTCATATTGATTGTGTCGGCTCAAAGCTGCATCGAAAAGTCCGACTTCCAGGGATTTTATCATCATCACGTTGGTATTATAAAGGACTTTTTGATGCTCGTTAACATCTGAAGGCAAGCCCTTCCGCTCATCATCTCGGCAAGTCGTTCAGGTAGGTTTTTCGTAGATTGTTATATTCATAGATGAACGATTTTGGTCAATCGCTTTCCATATCCTTCTTCATTTTCTGTTCAGCCGCGACCTTTAAAAGCAATAAAAAAGTTGGAAATGTCGAAAAGAGAAGAGCCCATTCGAATGCTGAGCCATCTCCCAAATGAATCAACAACATACCAAACATTGCAACCACCACGCTGAAAGGAAGTCCAAGGATGCCTAGGATCGGCGGAAAGAAAATAAACGAGCAAATCACTGCAGCAACATAGAGCGCAATAGCGATTTTCCATGACTTAGAGAACATATTGCTTAGAATTGAGCCTCTCCGCTCATCACTAGACAAGCCCGAGTACAAGATGAAGCAATCAAGTAGACTCCGATAACTTTGCCTTGCGTATCAGATCCGACACGATCTTCGGGGTGACGGAAACGATGTTCGGCGACATTTCTTCCCGAATGTTTATCCAGGGATCTTTCATCCAAGGAATTTCGATCTTTACACTTGCCGAACCGCTTTCGTCGCGTCGGACTAGTACCCATCCGCCCTTTTCATCGGAGTCGAATTTCCATCGAAAGGCATGTCCGTCGACATTGATCTTGCGCCAGTCTCTGTTTTTCTTTGGCATTGCCATGATCAAATCCTGAAGCCTCGCTATCCGCTTAACCCAACGGCCGAATAAACCTTCTTCAACGTGTCCGAGGCGATGGAGCGGGCTTTTTGGGCGCCAGTGACGAGGATGTTTTTGAGACTTTTGTCGTCGTAGTATTTTACGCGGTCCTGGAAGGGGCGGAGGAATTCGACGGTGGCTTCGGCTAGTTCGGTCTTGAAGGCGCCGTAGCCTTTGCCAGCGAAGTGCTCGGTCGATTCTTCGGCGGACTTGCCGGTCAGGAGCTGATAGATCGTAAGCAGATTGTGGATCGCGGGCCGCGATTCGTCGAATTCGATCGTTGTTCCGCTGTCGGTGACGGCACGTTTGATCTTTTTGGTGATGGTGTCAGCATCATCGAGCAGAAAGATCGAAGCGTTCGGGTTCTCGTCCGATTTGGACATCTTCTTTTCGGGTTCGAGCAGCGATCTGATGCTCGCTCCGGCCTTTGGAATGTAAGGCTCAGGAACTTTGAAGGTTTCGCCAAAGTCGCGATTGAAGCGTTCTGCAAGGTCGCGTGTGAGCTCAAGGTGCTGCTTCTGATCCTGCCCGACCGGCACGAGATCGGTCTGATAAAGCAAGATGTCCGCGGCCATCAGTATCGGATAAGTGAACAGCCCGACACCTGCACGCTCGGCATTGCCTTTACCTTTGTCTTTGAACTGCGTCATCCGCTCGAGTTCGCCCATGCGTGCGATGCACGAGAGCGTCCATGCAAGCTCGGCGTGTTCGGGAACGTCGGATTGGATGAAGATGGTGGACTTCGCGGGGTCGATGCCCGCCGCGAGATAGATGCGAGCGAGGTCGAGCGTCTTTTGGCGAAGCGTTTTCGCGTCCTGTGGAAGCGTGATCGCGTGGAGGTTGACAATGCAGTAGATGCCATCGTACTCATCCTGCAATGCCGCCCAGTTCTTCAGGGCACCCAGATAATTACCGATATGAAGCTGCCCGGTAGGCTGAGCTCCGCTAAATATGCGCTTTTTCATTACGACTTCTAGATCGATTCGAGAACGAAAACCAAGGCCATTAAGAATGGATAAAGGATCAGGCGAAAGACGCCGATGTAGATAAGGAACATCAGGATCAGGAATCCAAACTGTTCGAGCATGTCGAATATCGGCTGAGTGCTTTCCGGCAAGAAGGTTGAAAGTATCTTGCTGCCGTCGAGCGGTGGAAAGGGAAGCAGGTTAAAAACCGCAAGCGAAAGGTTAAGCAGCATCAGATTGCTGATGAACATTATCAGCGGATTGGTCGCGCCGCCGAAGAAGTCGCTCGGTGTGAAACCCTGCATGAACATGATCTTCGCCAATACAATACCGATGATGAGCAGGATTAGGTTCCCCAGCACGCCCGCAACCGAGACCATGACGTTTGCAAGTTTGTAATTGGTCCAATTGCGAGGGTTGACCGGCGTCGGTTTTCCCCAACCGATAAGCGGTATGGAACCGAGGGCTCCTCCGACGGTTCCAAGGATG
>JBBQTV010000175.1:0-8168 GCA_038212935.1 Pyrinomonadales bacterium
AAGGGCATGAATATTGGTTCCGGCGACCGCGGCGGAGATTCCTGCCGAAAGGTCGCCATCGGAGATAAGCCTGATACGCGCACCGGTCGCACGGACGGCGTCTATCAATTCCTTGTGCCTGGGCCGGTCGAGACAGATCACAGTTAGATCGTCGACATCGCGGCCGAGACGACGGGCAATATTTTTAAGGTTATCGGCAACCGGGGCATCGATATCTACGGCACCTTTGCAGGAAGGGCCGACGATGATCTTGTCCATGTAAATGTCTGGCGCGTTCAGGAGGCCGCCCCGTTCGGCTGCAGCCAGAACGGCGATAGCGTTATTTGCACCGAGGGCACATAAATTGGTGCCTTCGAGCGGGTCGACGGCGATGTCGACCTCTGGGAACTCGGCTCGCATTTCGCTGGAGAAATTACCTCCGCCGACCTCTTCGCCGATGTAGAGCATCGGGGCCTCGTCGCGTTCGCCTTCGCCGATAACGATGCGGCCGCGCATCGGGACGGTATCCATAACTTCGCGCATTGCCTCGACGGCGACGTGGTCTGAGTGCTTGCGGTCGCCCTGGCCCATTGTTTTGGCGGATTCGATGGCTGCGGCCTCAGCAACCCTTAAAAAGTCGAGAGCGAGGTCGCGCTCCATGTTTGTATATTTCATTCGGTTCTCCGTGAACTTGATTTCCCCTTATTATGCTTTGAATTGCGGCATTTTACCATTTGTTCGGGCTGATTTGACAAGAGTCCGGTGGAATATTACGTTGTTTATTTGGCCGAAGACGAACTGACAGGAGCCCATAAGATAAAATGACCTATATTGTTGCTGAACCGTGTGTTAACTGTAAGTACACAGATTGCGCCGCCGTTTGTCCGGTCGAAGCCTTTCACGAATTGCCGGATAAGTTATTGATCAACCCCGATACATGTATCGATTGCGACGCCTGCCTGCCCGAATGCCCGGTCGAGGCCATCTTCTCGGACATGTCGATACCGGAAGAATTTTTGAACTGGCTGGAGATCAATAAAGAGGCCGAAAATTACCCGATCATCAGCACAAAGCAGCCGGCACTTTATGGCTCGAGTTGCACTGGTCAGCCGGAATAGTTTCCGGTCAAATTTAAGATCTAAGAGGCGAGGTCACTCGCCTTATTTTTGTCTCAAAATGATGCATCTGTAAACGAAGAATCGGCTGTTTTCCCTCAGTTCGAAATAGTCGGAAGCTGGTTGCCGGATTCGGCGGTCCGGTTGCGGGTTGCTGGGGTGATGAGGGTGGCTGATGCGGTGAAATCCGAAACTGGTGACGTGGCTGATGAAGGCAGGCTGGGGAGAATGACCTGCCTTATGGCTAGCCTCGGAATATCGGTGCCGCGAGTTCTATCCATACTTTGCCGGGGCGATCAGGCAAGTGCATCAGCCTCCGATCAGTCATCGAGACCGGCTTTCGAGAAGATCAACGACCAGGCAGATCGAGTAAGCCACCCATCGGGCAACCAACCAATTCCTCGCATCAGCAACCCGACAACGCCACGTACGAACCGCTTGATCAGCCCACCGGACAAGCTGCCGATCAAGCTCGGACCTTTTTAACTTCCCAAACGCCTTATTTCTTCGAAACCTTTCCAAACATCTCGATCGCCCCAACCATCGCATTCAGTATTCCAATCCCCGCCGCCCCGTGCGATAGTTGCACGGGCGTGGGAGGAGAGATGAAAATCAAGGAGTGAGAGATGAGAGACGAGAAGTGCATGCCTGGCCGTCGGCTGATCTGTCTGGATCCTCTGCCTTCTTCTTTGGGCTATGCCCATCTACTTGCGGAAAAGTTATACTTTTCCGTGCGGTTATAATAAATGTTTGCGGCTGTGCCGCCCGTTTTGCTCCCTGGTCGAACAGCCGGAGCGGCGGCGTAGCCGCAAGAAACTTGTTGGGCTCTCGGAAAGGCATAGCCGTTCCGCAAATAGAGCGGCAAGCGGCAAGAACTGGCTTTCGGACTATAAAATGCACCTTAATAATGAGAGACAAAAAAAGTGATTTAAGATTCCGAATTTTAGTGCCTGCGGGCCTGATTGGCATTCATTGGGTGCTTTTCGGGACGGCCCTCATCTGGCGCGGCGACACCAATAGTCTTCACTGGTGGTATGAATCTCTGCTCCTGCAAATCTTATTGATAGCGGATTTACCTGCAATGCTTATCCTTTCAGCGATCGGAATTGAGTTCAATAACTCTTTTACCGATAACAGTTTCTGGGTCTTCTCGCTCGCTGTTTTGGCGATTTCGCTTCAATGGTTGCTAATTGGTGTGGTGTTTGGAGTTTCCGCGTCGGCGTCGTGGCGGCGGTGATGATGAATCCGATTGTTTTTCATTCCCACACCTAGCGATGTGGGCTAAACAGATGTCACCGTCTTGGCGGTTAGAATGTTGTGGGGTTCGACTGCGGCGGGGTGAAGGTTTAATGAGTTCTCAGGGGGGTATAGCAGGCGGTTAGCAGATTTTTGATAGGAAGTAATTATGGCGGTTAATTTCGATCTTGTTCTAAAACTGGATAACTGCGGCATCAAACTTTGGGAAGCCTTCGTTTGGGGACTGCTTTTGGCTGTTTGTGCGTTCTCGATAAAAGGTCAAGCTTATGAAAGCGCTTCTCCGATCACTTGTGAGGAAGCGGTGTACCATGTAAGCGACGCACTATTGCAGCACAGTCAGCGAAAAAACAAAGATGCTTCGATGATCATCATCTTGCGGCCTGGGAAGAACGAGTCTTCACAGATAAGCGCCGCGAGGTTGAGGTCAATAAAGGCATTTGTTGCGAACCGGAAACCAGACTTTATTCCGCTTTACGGTACTGCTGAACCCATTGAGAAAAACGGGATGATTGAAATATTTGTGGACGGAGTTCGCATATATCGACTGCCAGTCGTGAGAAACAAGGACGTTGATTTTACGACCTGTTCTGTCTGATGCTATAGGCTCAAGACTATCTAGGATGTTGATAAGGCGTGGCAATCCTAAGATGCGATGGGATCACTGAAACCGAGCAGGGCCGGATCATTTACAAATGGATCAGCGAAACTATTTACGAGATCTGGTACGGAACGGATGTGGGGGAATCGGGGACTTATGACTCCGATCGAAAAGCGTGGAAATAGTGATGGTGTGTGATCTCCCTTCAATTGGGCAAACAACAGATCGGCGTTGTCACTGACGGACGGGAATCCGTGGTCTATGGGCGACGTCAGAAGCGATGGAGTATGCTCCCACAAAACGGGACGAGAGGAACCAACCCTCTCATCCCATGTATGTAGCAACGTTTTCGAATATAAACGCCACCGATGCGATCTACGGAAGCGGCTCTGACTGGATTCGCGTCGCGGTTGCGGTCGAGGCACCAGAGAAAACAAGCGTTCCGTCAGGGGCAAAGATATCCACCTGGGCGGGACCATACCATGTATCGCCCGATCTGCTCAAAATGACGGTCTGGCGGATCTTCCCACTTCCCGTCGAAGTGCCGTCCGCGGCGTAATACAGCTGGAAGAATGTGACTGCGAACTGCCGGGAATTTTCTCCTCCTACTCTTTCCCACACGCCGTATTGTACGCTACCGACGCTATTATCACCGTCGCCGCTTCCCGTAAAACCGCCGTCTTTAGTGAAGTTCATCAGAACTCGGAACGGCGGTGGCCCGCCGCCTTCGCTGCTGACGACACCCATCCAACTTCCGATCGGATTCGGTGCGGATCGCTCATTTCCTATAACGGATGTCTCCTCCGCCTGCGTCTGCTTTTCACCGGACTGGGCAATTGCCGCCATTGTCGTGATCGCAGTCATCAATAGCGCCAAGAATAATTTTTTCGTTAACATAAGATCTCCTTTTTTGTTTGGTTGAACCAGAGAATGAACCACGCGGCTTGCCGGTCGTGTCCATTCGTACTGGAATGGTTGTTGGTGGATGCCGATGTTGATCTACCGGCAATTTGATATTGAGCACTGTCGTGATCTCCTATTCCTACTTAGCCGGTGGTTGTGCTATATTTACGCCCCAAAGCGAGGTCTCAGCATAATTCTCGGCTCGGTTACGAGAATATTTTCAGGCGGCGAAAATGTCCTCTAAAAAAGATCGATTATCTCTAGTAAATTTCTAGGCGGTTTCTGGGAAGCTATATGAGCGAAGATTCAAAGCAATATTTTGAATTTGGGGAGTTTCGCCTGGATGCGACAGAGCGACGATTGATGCGGGGAGAGACAATAATCTCTCTCACTCCAAAGGCTTTTGAGATGCTTCGCCTACTCGTTGAAAACGAGGGGCATCTTCTAGGAAAGGATCGTCTGATGGAAGAGCTCTGGACGAAGACGTATGTCGACGAAAACAACCTGGCCGACAATGTCTCAAAGATCAGAAACGCATTAGGCGACAGTCGGAAAAAGCCAAAATACATCGAAACCGTTTCCGGACACGGCTATCGTTTTATAGCCAAAGTCGTCGCTGTCGAAGCCGAAAAACCTCAAGATTCATCAACCGGGTCAGTAGAACCGGAAGATGAAAGTGACCCACCGACATCAGAAACCGGGTCCCAGATCTCTTTCTTTCAGTCCTCCGTCGCAGACTATGTTTCCCTCCGCGAGCTACCTGCGGAAAAAGCCGCATCCAGCCGCTCAACATACGAGTCGACGCAAAGACAACCTGCTCCGAGCGTGAAAAAGGGTCGGCAGCAACGCCAGATCTTTGCGGCTGCGGGTGCCTTTTTTTTGATCGTGGTCGTCGTTTTCTATGTTTGGAATCGTGACCCGGTGCCAACGGCCGGCGACGTGACATTGAGATCGATAGCCATCCTTCCATTTAAGCCAATAACCGTGAACGAAAGGGACGAATCTCTCGAACTGGGAATGAGCGATACTCTGATTACGAGACTTAGCAGCATCGGTCGAATTTCGGTTCGTCCGATAAGTGCAGTGCGTCGCTACACCGACCTGGAGCAAGACGCCGCCGCCGCCGGACGGGAACTGCAGGTGGAATCTGTGTTAGAGGGAAACATTCAGCGCGCGGGCGAGCGGATCAGAATATCGGCGCGGCTAGTGCGGGTCATTGACGAAAAAACGCTTTGGACAGAGACCTTCGACGAAAAATTCACAGATATTTTTGCGGTTCAGGATTCGATCTCTCAAAAGATCGCCGGCGCATTGGCTCTGCATTTGAGCGGTGACGAGCGCGAACGCCTGACCAAGAAATACACGGCCAATACGGCGGCCTATCAGCTTTATCTGAAGGGCCGCTACTTTTGGAATAAGGTTACGCCTGAAGGCTTCGACAAAAGTCTTGAATTTTACCGTCAGGCGATCGAAATGGATCCAAACTACGCCCTCGCGTACGCCGGCCTTGCGGATTCCTACAATCTCCTTGGAAGCTATGGCCTTCGGCCGATCCGCGAAACGCACCCGAGTGCTCGCGCCGCAGCCGAGAAGGCTCTGGCATTAGACGGCGAACTTGCCGAGGCCCATGCATCGCTTGCGGCGATCATCGCAGATTATTATTGGGAATGGGCAGAGGCCGAAAAGCATTTTATGCACGCTATTGCATTAAATCCGAACTATTCCGTCGCCCGCAACTGGTACTCGCAATATCTGGCTCGGATGGGACGGCTCGAGGAATCGATAGAGGAAGCACGATGGGCCGAAAGGCTCGATCCTCTTTCGTCAAGTTCCAATGCGCACCTCGGACTGGCACTATATCGCGCCCGTCGTTATGACGAGAGCATTGCTCAACTCCGAAAGGCTATGGACCTTGAGCCCGGAGCCCTCGACGCCCACATTTTCCTCGGATTTGTTTATGTTCAGCAGGGGAACAACGAGTCTGCGATCGCCGAATTCCAGACTGTAGTGAAGCTTTCGGAACGAACACCCAGTTTATTGGCACTTCTTGGCTATGCTTATGCGAAGGCAGGAAAGAGCATAGAAGCCCGGGCGATCCTTACAGAATTGGACGCCCTGTCAGATAGCCCGGCGTTTTCGCCGTTCGGCAAGGCGATCGTTTTTATTGGCCTCGAACAGCAAGACCAAGCTTTTGAATGGCTGAAGAAAGCCTGCGATGAGAGGGCATGGCAACTGGGGTTTCTTAAAACAGAGCCGATCTTCGACCCGATACGCTCAGACCCACGCTTCGCCAGCCTGTTGCGGTGTGCCAACCTTAATTCTCGATGACCGATCGGGACATGGCATAGGGTTGAAACTTGGCGGGATCCGGACCGGATGTGAGCGCTGGAACCCTTGCTCCAACGGTTTGGTTGCGACCGTTATTTTTTGCTTCGAAGAGGGCGTCGTCGCCGCGTTTGATCCATTCATCGATGGATTCGCCGTGTTCGATCTCGCCGATTCCGATGCTGATCGTCACGACGCGGCCCTCGATGAGGTCGGCTTTTTCTACAGCGAGCCGAACGTCTTCGGCCAGGCTTGCGGCGCCCTTCGCATCTGTATCGGGCAGAAACAGAACGAATTCTTCGCCGCCCATTCGGAAGAGTTTATCCAGACGCCGGGCACGCCGTTTCAGCAGCTTCACCAGTTCGATAAGCACATGGTCGCCGACGGCGTGGCCGTAGTTATCGTTCACGCTTTTGAAGTTATCGACATCCAGGACCAGCAGCGACGCGGGCGTATTGCTGCGCCGTTTGCGCTCGATCGCTTCTTCCAGGATCGGATCGATCTGGCGGCGATTCAGTGCGCCGGTCATCGGGTCCATGATCGAAAGATCGACAAGCTTGGAATGCAGCGTATCGATGATGCCGAGGAAAATATGTGTGAGCAGGGCAGTGACGATCAAGGCGATGACCGCACGGACAGCGAGCTGCGGATCAAGCGTATAGAAGAGCAGGCCGGAAACATAGACCATGAAAATTGCTGTAAAGATCCGGGCGGGCCGTCGCGTAGAAATGAAATTGATCAGCAGAATGCCCGGAAATGCCCAAAGAGCACCGCCCATTCCACGATCAAGCAAAGATAGACCTATTGCCAACATTAGTGCCCCGACGAATGCGGCCATCATTACGTTAGGAGCTTTGTCGCGGAGAGCCGTGTAGCGGTTCAGCGCAAAAACGCCGGCCGTCAGGACAACGGCAGATCCCGTCACCCAATGGCCGGTTATGAATAGAAATATTGCTCCGGGCAGAAAGACTGCCATGAATACCATCCCGAAAAGGGACCATATTCGTTCACGATAAGCGATCAAAAAATCGCGCTCGACAAATTCGGAGGTCGGTTCGACAGGGAGTATTGACATGGGAGTAATACGTGCATTTTGCTCGATGAATTCGGGATGCGGTACAGGGAGACCTTTGCCGCAACGGGGCCACAAAGGCTTGCGAAACCTATTATACCAAAGCGAAACGCAATTGTGGGAAAAAATCCCGCCTTCGGCCTAGCGCGTTTGAACGACAAAACGGCCATCCACCTAGGCGGATGGCCGTCGTTATTTTAACCGGTAAGCATTTACGGAATTATAAGTTCCTGGCCAACGGTCACGTTATTTGGGCTAGACATACGGTCGCGGTTGGCGTTGTAGATGTCCATGTACCGCGAAGACGTGCCGTAAAAGCGGGCACTGATGCGGCCGAGAGTATCGCCACGCTGGACGATATAGGTCCGGGCACCAGCCGGTGTGTTATAGACCGGATCGTTGTAGCTAGGCTCTTCGGTGCCGATCTCGGTGAACCGCGGAAGCGAGACGGCACGGTTCAGATATACGCCGAATTCTGTACCGGATTTCACCTCAGCTTCTTCCCCCTTTGTGAATCGTTCGCCGAGCAGGCCTGCACCGGCGCCGATCAGGCCGCCGATGAGGGCACCTTTACCGCCGCCGATCGCTGCTCCGAGCACCGCTCCGCCGGCTCCACCCCCGCCGATGAAAATGATCTTACGATTTTTCATCCTGTCGCCGCTGGCTGTGCCTTCGGCATCGCTCTTTGCGTCATCGCTGACGAGCTCGGTAAGCGAGCCGTTAATGGCACGAGTGGTGCCGTTCGGAAGTTTTAGCTCGACAAACGAAACATCGATCGATCCCGGATCGCCGCCCTTCTGAGATTTCGTAACAGCATCGACTCGGCCTATCATTTCGGCTCCGACCGGCACAACAACTACGCCGTTCGTCGAATACACTGGTTCGCGGACGGTTACGGTAAACCGGTCGCCAACCTGCG
>JBBQTV010000176.1:0-8138 GCA_038212935.1 Pyrinomonadales bacterium
TATTTTCATCAATTGAGCGGTCGCCGCATCGTCGACCTTCCACAAACTCGCGATCACACGCGGCGCTCCGGCATACATAAATCCGCGCGTAAGCCCGATCAGCCCTTCTCCCCTGACCTCTTTGCCCAGGGCCGTGTTGCATGCACTGAGCACGACGAGGTCGGCATTGAGCTTAAGATTGTAGATATCCTGCAGCCGCAAAAATCCGTCGATGTCGTTGCCGCTCTTATCCACCAGAGAAAGAACCATGCCCGACAATTCCGGATGCTGACTATCGAGCAGACCGTGAGTGGCAAAGTGCACAATTCGATATTGGTCAAGATTCGCACCAAGAACCTCTAGCTTACTTGCCTTGAAATCTACTTCTTTCAGGCTCAGGTTTTTTGGCGAGGAGGCAAAGATCGCGTCCGCTTCACGTCGCGAGAACGGCAGCCGCGGCAAGCCCCCGGTTTCCTTTGCAGCCAGTCCGACATCCGATACTGCTCGCTCGAAATCACGAGTGACGGCTGCATTTTGCGCATGGCTCTTCGGTATCGCCGCCTGACTTTTTGTCGGGAAGGCCGCCCTGCTATCGGCGGGGCCAAAGACGGGATCGGCAAAGATCGCCACCATTTTGTCGGCAGGTTTACGGCCAACTGTCTCTTCGCGCAGGCGAGCGAGGGTTGACGCGGATGGCAACGTGACCACCTCGTGATATGCTCCCAATGGCATTGCCGCAACTGTGCCAGGCTCTTGACTCTTTGGCAACGGCAACGCGGAGAACGATATGTAGTTAAGAGCTCCGTCGGGTACGACCACCAATCTCTTATTGCGGATCAGATCGGCCGCGGGACCGAGCAGCATGTCCGACAATACCGCCGCCACCCGTGGATATTCAGCATCGGCGACCTTCGCCCTTGCACCTGCTTGTGCAGGCGTTTCGCCCTTTACCTGACGATTGCGTTCCGTCATCAATTCGTATGCCTTTCTGGCATGCTTTTCGACCTCATCCCGCCCCGGCAGATCAAAGCTCGTGATCGAATCGGGTGTGACCGCCCACATATAACTCTTTTTTTCGCCAAGCGAATACTCAAGAAGGATCGTGCCGGAATCAAGAAGCTGCTGTATCTGCGGAGCGTTTAGGGCAGAGGGCTGTGTCAGAGATGCGTATCCGGGGCTTTTGGCCCGAATTTCCGCTTGTACGCGGTCATAGTCGCTGGAAAGATCAGACACCTCTTGCCTGACCTTTGCGGCTTCGGCATCGGTGTGTTTGGCCATCAACAACCTGGTCTGCTTAGTCGCCCTATCGGAAAGCTGCTGCCGCAGTGACCTTTCGCGTGCGACGAGATGTGGACCCACGCCTTTCCTAACGTCGACACCAGATAATGTCAAGAGATCCAATAGATTGCGTGAACGGCCCTTTTCACTGGTCTCGAGTGCCAAACGGTCGAGGGCCTTCTCCGGCTGAGACTTATGTGCCTGCATCAGCAGATCGACATAGAATTCGTAGAACCGCCTGACTGTAGAGAAGTATGTTGTCCGCAGTTCGTCGGCAGTAATCCTTGAGCGTACCGTCTCGGCGATCTGTATCGCTTCCTCAATGTTCTTACGGGCGTTGTTGAAATTGCCGAGATCGCGCTCGATACGGGCGATTTCAAAAAGTGAATTCGCCGCAGGCATCGAGTTCTGTCGTGACCGGGCAATCGCGAGAGCCTCTTGCAATGCATCCAGAGCTTTCTGGGACTCGCCAACATTGTAATAATCCTTAGCAATGTTGAGTAAATACCCGATTTGGTTCCCGGGGTTTGCTCCTCCACGCAGCAGGCCTATCACCTCGTCGAAGTACGCGAAAGCCTTCGCAACGTCACCTTTTCGTGCATAAACACTTCCGTAAAGAATGGCCACCCGGGCACGCTGTCTTTTGTTGTTAGACGACGGGGCTGCAGCGAAGCGATCCAAATACTCCAGAGCGTCGGGATATTGCCCCAACTCCTTGTAGCTATTCGCTATCTGTAAGAGATTGAAAGTATGTAGCCTTGCGGCTGTTGAGAATAGAATCTCCATCTTTCGATTGATTTCGAGGGATCGCTTAAGGTATTCGAGTGCCTTCCGATAGTCATCGTCTGTCCGCGGCCCAAAGGCATCAACCGGTATCTCGCCCCCGTTCATCCCACGGGAAAGGTTCGCCATATTCGTGAAGTATAAAACCTGCGCGTCTAGCGAGGCCTGTGTCGGTGGGTCGATCGCACTCTGAATCGTGAAAAATTTACCGTAATACTCACGCGCCTTAACTTCATCCGTAAGCCGATGGTAAATGACACCGAGACTTAACAATGCGTTAGCTTCAAGCTGCCTAGATCCTGAGGCGCGGCTTAACGTAAGCCTCTGATTTGCGTAGTCTACCGCCTGCTGATAATTTCCCTGCGATTCATAGATCGAACCCAAAATGCCAAGGCTCATATCCACATCAACGTTACTGGTCAAAGACTTAAAAAGGTCCATCGCCTCCTGAAAATGGGTCTCGGCCTGAGCGCGGTCGTTGAGGTCCATCTCGGCATCGCCCACATCGTTTAGGGCAAGAGCAAGACTCTTCTTATCGCCAAGACTGCGGTATATTTCTGCCCGTTCTTTGAGCTTGGCGGCCACCGCTGAAAGCGGCTTTTCGCCCTCGCCGATCGTCTGTCGTATCTCCAGGAACAACTTCTGTGCAGCGGCGTATTTCCTGTCCCTATCGGTCGTAGGATGAGGTAACCCGCAGTTGAGCGAATACCTGCCCTTTCCAGTAAATATGGCCCGAATTACATATTTCCCCGCTTTGTCGGCCACGATCACCACCGGCTCGACCAATCCCTCGACGGAAGAATTTATTCGGTCTACATCGATCGATTCCGGCACCTTATCACCAGGCACCTGGTAGTCTTTGTCCGGGATAACCATCGTCATTCCGACGGAGATCTCGCGTTCCCCGAGGTTACATTCAACCGAGGTCCCCGCCTCCATGGTTAGCTGATATCCGTGAGACGCTCCCGGCGTGCCGGTATCGCTGACCGATTCGCCGAATTTTATTTCGCGCAGCTTTTGTACGTTGCCGAAGAAAGGTGATGGCGATGGGGTTTGAGCATTAGCTGCCGATAGGAACAGGGTAGTCGTGAGAAGGAACACGCAACCACTGACGACAAAGCTGTCATACCGGTGCCGAATCGTGCTTGTTCTTGATAAAGGGAATTTCGAGGGAACGTTTCGCATACCTGACTCCTGAAAAAAGTCCTTAACGCCAGATCTCATACACCCGGCAGTAGGGCTTGGACTGGAAATATGGACAAGCGGTGATCTTCGTCACCGCTCGTCCACGATCATTTTCTTTGAATTGGCAGAAGCATATCACATTAGGTTTTCTATTCACATAGAAAGCCATCGAGGAGCATCACCTACTTGGCGAACGACATATCGAATGAGAAACGATATTTGCCGTAATCAGTAAGTACCTGTTTCCCCCTCACCGTCGTGATCTTGTAAACCTGTGCGATCAGCTTGCCGCTATCGTTAGGGCTTTGCGTCCGCCAACTGCTGCATTTGCCGCTTGCGACTGATGTGCACGCGACCGAAATATTATCCGTCCCTGGAAAATTACGCGTATAGAATCTGAGCGAGTATCTATCCGCACCAATATTTACGGCGACGACGAGGCCGCACGTCGCGGTCTGGCCGATGGCCGTTAGGTTTAGCAAGTTGTAACCATAAGCATTACACTGCGTTAGGAAACGGACCGGGTGCCATCCGCTCATCGGTGCCGACAGGTTGTTAGGGTTCGAGCCGGCAACGAGGTCGTCAAAATTTACGTTAACTCGTCTGGTCGCGGAATTAACCATGTCCAACTCCCAGTCGCCGATCCCCTGGATTTGCGAGACGACTGAACTCGAACCGTTGAGATAGGTTCCGAGCAAATCGCTCTGAATACTAAGCGGCATAAAATTGGCGTCAGAGTCGGCGATCGTGCTTTGGACGATAGCATTTGTTGGCTTCGGGCCAAAGGCGGCACCGGTTCCAGAGGTGAGGGCTAAGAACAATATGGCTAGGACAACTTTTTGCATTTTGGATCTCCTTCGTTTTTATTTTCTGGTCAGGACATCTCTACGAGTCCTGAACTATTGTGTTTTCACTACCATGTGGAGATTTTCGTCAAAACATTTCATGCAAACTTATTTAATTGGAGAAAAATTTACGCATTCCAACCATCCCGCTCCCAAATGTCACTTGAAAAGTATGTTTTTATAAAGAGAAACGCAATAGGTAAGCCCCGAAGCTGGCCTTGATACTAGATCCAGGCTCATTCCCGATCGTCCTTAAAACGCCCGAACCGGGATGTTGCCGGTCGATGGGCAGTTTTCAGATTCACTCAGTTCCGGTTCTTCTAGGAGTGCGATTTGTTGCTGTCGGAGTAGATTGAACAGAAACTTGGGACGGATTTTGGCGTCAGTTTGGGACACAGGATTGGGGGCATCTATGAAGTTAACCCTTGATGTCAAGCGCACTTTGAGTGGGAACACCATTGGGGTGTTTCTGGGAAGATTTGAGAGCCACTGCAAACTCGCCCCCAACTGTCCGGGCAAATTCCTGTTCAAACCGCTTCGTTTTCGGTCCGCTCGTCAGCCAGCCAGATCGGAGGGTATCCGTTACTCCGGTGATTTCCGTTCCTTCGTCAGCGATATTCTGGCTGTACCATGGTGGAAAGTAATCTGAGTCAATACCACCTTGTATGTTCAGCTCAAGTTCCTCGATGGCATAGAGTTCGATTGGTTTTCGGTGATTGGTTTCATTTATCAGTCCGCTGGAACCCACTCTCGCCTTCCGCATTTCTGATTCTGCCAGCGACGCCTTGCCACTTGTTGCCGTTCCGGCCAAAGGCAACGTCACTGGGCCTTTCTTCCGATCGCAAGGCTCCGGGATACGAGACGTGGTAGTGTAAATCTATTCACTGTGCGAACGATATTCATTCACAAGCCGAAATGCAAACTCGATGCAGGCTTTCGACTGTTCGTATTTTTCCTAGCTCTACACGAGACGAATCGGAAACACGGTGTTCCATCTCCTCAATTTCACACCTAAGGTAAATCGGAACAACCTCTCCACCTGATTGATTAAAAATCTGTTCTATTTGCTCAAAAAAACCTAAATCATGTGGATGACGGTAGCAACTGGTGTAAATTACGCTCAGCCCGATGTGGCATTTCTCGACTCGGTTCCCGCCGCTTTGAAAGGCGATTGCCGCTTGAAAAATCGATTGATCGCAGACAGAGTTGACCGGAGCTGCAAAACTTTATCATAGCCCGTAAAAGCAATTTGGTTGGGATCTTATTTAATTCCACAAACATGGCGAATATAATCAAGTTCTACGCCTAACTCGCTACCACTGACGAGATTACTTCCTTCTGTAATGACTCGCCATATTTGGCGAATATATTGACATATCGCAGATTATTCGCCAACTTGACGCATTATGAGGATCGATGAAAATAATACCGATCAGACAATACTCAAAGAAATTGGTGAACGTATTTCAACAATTCGACTGAATCAAAATCTCACTCAGGCGGACCTTGCAGAAGAGGCAGGCGTCTCAAAGCGAACTGTCGAACGGCTGGAGGCGGGTGAATCGGTACAAATTACAAGCCTAATTCGGCTCTTGCGCTCATTAGGCCTGCAGCAACGTTTAGAAATACTTTTTCCAGAACCAGTTCCAAGCCCAATAGCACAACTAAAACTTCAAGGAAAAAAGCGACGACGAGCTTCCTCGAAAGAATCAAGAGGCTCTAAAGGGACGGGGTGGCGGTGGAGGGATGAGTCATGACAACGCTTGCTGAGGTCAAACTGTGGGGGCGCACCATTACTGTTTCGCTCGAGGACCGCAGCGATGTGGCTGCCTTTGAGTACACACCAGAATTCATGACTAGCGGCATTGAAGTTTCACCGATCGTGATGCCGCTAGCTGGATCAATATACGTGTTCCCGGAACTACCAAGAGTGACGTTTCACGGCTTACCCGGCCTGCTAGCTGATTCACTACCCGATAAGTTTGGCAACGCCCTCATTGACGCATGGCTCGCAACGCAAGGCCGGTCCCCTGATAATTTTAATGCGGTTGAAAGGCTTTGCTATACGGGCTCACGAGGTATGGGAGCTCTCGAGTTCTTCCCGAGCAAAGGCCCAAAGCAAATAGCCTCTCGAAAGATTGAGCTTGACGCCTTAGTGAAACTAGCTTCCGACGTTTTGAACCAACGCAGCAATCTAGATACAACTTTTGACGATTCTGATTCGCTCAGGGATATCCTTCGCGTAGGAACCTCGGCGGGCGGTGCTCGGGCGAAAGCCGTGATCGCGTGGAATCGAAAAACTAATGAAGTGAGATCTGGACAAGGAAAAGGCGACGACGGCTTTGAATACTGGTTGTTAAAGTTTGACGGCGTCACCGGAAATAGCGACAAAGAACTTGCCGATCCTCAGGGCTATGGAGCAATCGAGTATGCCTATTATCTAATGGCACTTGAGGCAGGAATGCATATGAGCGAATGCCGTTTACTCGAAGAAAAAGGCAGACGGCATTTCATGACAAAGCGATTCGACCGTATCGAGAACGGCGAAAAGTTGCACATGTTGTCATTGAGCGGTCTAGCGCATTTTGACTTCAACAATGCCGGAGCTTATGGCTACGAACAAGCCATGCTGATCATTCGTCAGCTTAGGCTCCCGACATCAGCTATTGAGGAGATGTTTCGTCGGATGGCATTTAACATCCTTGCGAGAAATCAGGACGATCATGTCAAGAATATTGTTTTTCTCATGGATAAAGAGGGCAAATGGTCCCTTGCCCCTGCCTTTGATGTCGCGTATAGCTTTAATCCGTCCAGAGTATGGACATCGAGTCACAAGATGGCAATGAACGGTAAACGGGATGGTTTTTCGATGAATGATTTTAAGACATGCGCCGAGACGGTTTCCCTCAAACGGGGTCGTGCAGAGTCGATAGTCGCTGATGTCCGAAAGGCAGTAGAAAGATGGCCGGAATTTGCCGATACTGCAAAAGTTACCGAATCGTGGAAAACGCAGATCCAGGAGAATCTTCGTTTGGAGTTGTCGTCAATCTGAACATTATTATTGCAGATCTGAACGCCGCACTTCTCGGTATGGTTGTCTAGCTAACAATCCAAATGAAGATGCGACGTACACTGCGGCAACGACGTATTTAAGGGCTGGGAGAAGCGTATTTGAAACTTGGATCAAAAAAAAGATGTTGCTGCACGTCGAGACGGACTGATTTGCAATCGGCAAAAGGATGGTTTGAACAAGCCCTCCAACATTTTAAGGCCTTGAAAAATCGTCCGGCAGCAGGCTCGGAGTCTCCGCAACGACACGGTGACGATCATTGACGTCCAACAACGACGAGAAGCAGCAACAAGAGGAAAAATTTGATATCGATATGTATCTCACTTTGCAGAAGACGGAACCGCAGTTTTCCGTGTGAACGTTTTTATAGAACTGAGCCGGCTTCGGCCGTCGGCACAGGGAACTTATTGCCACTCGCCCTGAATCGTAAATGCCGCCCAGTAATATGGCGACTGCCACTTCTTTTGCTTCCACATCTCGATCTGTGCGGCTCTGAGGGCTGCGGCCGGGCGCTCGTTGTCTTTTAGCATTCCGCGATAGAATTTTGTCATCAGATCGGACGTCGCTTTGTCGTTGACGCTCCAGAGGCTGACGACGACGCGTTTCGCTCCCGCGTACATAAAACCGCGGGTCAACCCTATTAGACCTTCGCCTTTGACCTCTTTGCCGAGACCGGTCTGGCAGGCGCTGAGCACGACGAGTTCTGCCGGCAACTTCATGTTGTAGATATCGTTGGCTCGCAGGAAGCCGTCCTGGGTCTTGCCGTCCGCGTCAACGGTCGAAAGCACTAGGGCCGAAAGCCCGGGCCGTTCGGTGTCCATAAGGCCGTGAGTAGCAAAATGCACGTAGCGATATTGGGCTAGTTCGCCATTCAGTACGGTTGAACGGCTGGCCTGAAAGTCAGTTGCCCGGAAGCTTGTGTCCCTAGGCGTCAGTGCCATCAGCCCATCTGCCTCCTGCCGGGTGAAGGGCAAGCGGCGGATCACAAGCTTTCCTTT
>JBBQTV010000177.1:0-8065 GCA_038212935.1 Pyrinomonadales bacterium
TACAACCTGATCTTGTTCGAACGATGTTAGCTGGTGGCCGTTGAGCTGACGTTGAAACAGAAGCAGCGACATTGGGCCGAAGCTGGAGGGAACGATGCCGACCTTACCCGCTGTGTATTGTTTCAGCGGCATCTCAGGGCGGCGTTTCAGGCTGAAGAAAGTTTCGAGTACATAAGGGCCGCAGGCAAAAGCTGCCGGCGATGAGCCAAACAATACTGCGACGATCAGCAGGAGCGAAAATATTCGATGCTTCATAATCCTATTTTCCTATTCGTTCAAGGTCCGACGGTTTCCAAGGTGCGGCATTAAAATAATACATTCGGCGGGAAGGCTTCAAACCTAAGGGCCGCGGGCCGTTAACTGAAAGGCCGTAAGACGAGCGGCAGAGCGGTTCGTTCCAATCATCTCCGCCGGCGATCACGCGAAGAACTTCGTCGCGGTCCGGGCCCATGTCGAACATCATCGGCACCGCCTCAGCGACAGGAAGATCTTGCAGCCAGCGGTCGCCCATGCACCACGAGGTAAGGGCCGTAATGCTGATCGGGACCTCTGCCGGCAATGCTTTTCGCAGCCCGACGATCACCGTGCGATAAAATTCGCGTTCGGTTTCGCGGGCATCAAAATCGATCTGAACCGTTCTGACGTTAGGCTGTTCCGCAGATCTAGCTAGAAGGCGCACTAGCTCGTCTATATCTTGAACGGACAAGGACGGACTTTTTGCTTCGATCCGCGTTACGGCGATAAGATAGGTGCCGTTAGATATGTCCAACGGCTGAAAACGGGGACGTCGCCGGAGTTGTGAGCCTTCGATATCGATCGTCTGAGCGAGGAAGGCGACGCCGTGTGTTTTGGGGTCGAGGAAGCGAAGGTCTTCTGGCCGCTCCCATGCCCACAGGAACGTTGGCGGTGAACCCGGCGGAGCCTGGACGTCGCCGGAGCACGACGACAGAACGCATACAGCGAATAGCAGCAACTGGACTTTGGTAAACCGTTTCACGAACCTCGGATCGCGGCGATCATCTCACGGACGGCTTGATTTAGGCCGACGAAGACTGATCGGGAGATGATGTTGTGGCCGATGTTGAACTCGGTGATCTCGGGTATGGCGACGAGGGCGGCGACGTTTCGATAGGTGAGGCCGTGGCCCGCGGCGACTATGAGGCCGAGGCTTTTTGCGTGGACGGCCGCGTCGCGGATTCGTTCGACCGCGACGGCTGCTTTTCGCTCACCGTCGCCATGCATTGCACGCGAGCCGAGCGTAAGTTCGGCATATTCGCCGGTGCAGAGCTCGATCTGCTGGGCTCCGGCACGCGTTGCCGCGTCGATCTGCTCTGTGTCAGGGTCGATGAAGATGCTGACGAAAACGCCTGCCGTTTTTAGCCTTTCAACCGCCTTTTTCACGCCATCAAAATTGCCGACTACGTTCAGGCCGCCTTCGGTAGTGACTTCATTCGGTTTTTCGGGGACGAGTGAAACGGCGTCTGGCCGGGTCGTTTCGGCGATGGCCATCATTTCATCGGTCGCGGCCATCTCTACGTTTAGATACGTAGTTACCACATCGCGGAGGAGTTCGATATCGCGATCCTGTATATGCCGCCGGTCGCCGCGGAGGTGGACGGTAATCCCATTTGCCCCAGCCTGTTCGCAGATCACTGCGGCCGTGATGATGCTAGGTTCGATGGTCTTTCGGGCCTCGCGAATGGTGGCGACGTGATCGATGTTTACGTTAAGTCGTGCGGTCATTTTCTTAATGATAACAGCAATTAGGTGTAGTCTGAACGCCTGGACAGATCAAAGATCATAGACACCTTTCTTTGCGTTCCGGCGGATCTGGCGGACCTCGTCGAACATTCGAACGCTGTCACGCAGGACATTCACCTTGCTGCGGATGTCGTCGTTCCAGCGGACGGGGATCTCTTTTAGTCGTAAGCCGTGAAGCATGGCGACGTATAAGAATTCGACGTCGAAGCCGAAGCGGTCGATCTGCATCACATCCAAAAGCGGGCGAAACGTCGCCATATTGAACGCCTTGAAACCGCACTGTGTATCCCAGAATGGCATTCCGGTCATCAGACGTACGACCAGGTTGAAGACCTTGCCGCCCTGTTCACGCCGCCAGGGTTGATGAGTGCCGATCAATGTCCGGTCGAGAGCACGGGAACCAAAAGTTACATCAAATTCTCCCTTCGCTATCGGGCCGGTCAATTTTGGCATTTCTTCGATCGGCGTGGAAAGGTCCGCATCCGAAAACAGTGCGATCTTTCCCTTAGCTGCCCGCATGCCCGTCTTCACTGCAAAACCCTTTCCGCGGTTTTCCTCGTATCGAATTACCTGAGTCGTAATATCGGGATGCAGAGCAAAGGTCTCGTGGGCGGAACGGGCCGTCGTGTCCGTCGAACCGTCATCCACCACTATGATCTCGGCGTTCAGCTTGTTTGAACGTACATACTCGACGGTTTCCGCTAGGGTACCTCCGAGCCTGTCTTTCTCGTTATATGCGGGCACGACGATCGATACATCTGGTGTCATACAAAAAGCTAGATATTAAGGTTTTGACGAATTAATGTAAAACCAGAATAGGAGTCATTTCGTATAGTTTAGCGAGCCAGCCGCTAGATATTTACGTGCGTATTCAGGCAGCCGCGGGGTCCGGGCAAAGGGTCAAAGTCCGCCGACAACCTTTCGTACGCAAACAGCGACTAAATTGTGTTATATTCCTTAAGTTTGGTGTATTTGTAAATGGGTAGAAGATTCGCACTAACAGCATTGATCATCATAGTGTTCGGGGCAGTTCTCGGCGGCGTTCTTGGAAAGTTTCCCGCGACGACTTCGGCCGACACTTCTGTGACTCCGGCCAAGATCTCGGCCGATTACCGTGAGGCCGTTGAAGTTGTAAACAATAAGTATGTAACTCCGATCGACCACGAAAAGGTACTGAATACTTCGGTACAAGGAATGCTGTGGTCGCTGGATCCGCATTCGCAATTCTTCACTCGCGAAGATTTCCGGAAGCTTTTTGAAGAGCAGCAATCTCAATTCTACGGAATTGGGGTTTCGATCCTTCAACATCGTGACGGTGTTTACGTCCAATCCGTGATCCCCGGAACGCCTGCCGATCAGGCTGGTGTCCGTTATGGTGACCGCTTTGTAGAAGTTGACGGCAAGGACGCTCGCGAATGGTCAAGTGCCGAGGTTTCGAAGAACGTTCGCGGAGAAGGCGGCTCGAAGGTAAAGATCAAGATCGAAAGGGCTGCATCGGAGAAACCGGTAGAACTTGAGATCACACGCGGCGGAGTTCCGCTGCCGTCTATCAGGAATTATTTCATGCTCTCGAACGGCGTCGGGTACGTTGGCCTGACCGGCGGTTTTCAGGAAACGACGGCTGATGAATTGAATGATGCCCTCGCGACTTTGGAAAAGCAGGGGATGACCAGTCTTATTTTGGATGTTCGTGGCAATCCCGGCGGATTGCTTCCGCAGGCGATAGCGGTCGTCAGCCGGTTTATTCCGAGCGGGAAAACGGTCGTTTCGGTAAAAGGGCGGTCACGTTATGCTGCAAGCCAGGAGCTGAAATCTCGGGGCAATACCCCGGATCGCATCCCGTTGATCGTAATGATAAACGGCGGTTCGGCGTCCGCATCTGAGATCGTCGCCGGAGCTGTGCAGGATTATGGTCGCGGCCTGGTCGTCGGTTCTGACAGCTTTGGCAAAGGTCTCGTCCAGCGGGTATTCCCGCTGCCGTTCGGCACCGGTTTGACGCTAACGACGGCACGTTACTACACGCCATTCGGACGCACGATCCAGAGAGACTATTCGAGCGGTTCGATCTACGAATATTATTCGAATGGAAATAACGGGGTAGATGGGGAAGCTCCGAAGCCAAAACCGGCAGGCGTCCCCACGACGCTTCCGGACGGCCGTACACTGATGAGCGGGCGGGGCATTGAACCGGATGTCGTGGCTAAATCAGCGGAGTTTACCCCTTTGACGTTTCGGATCAATGACGCTGCGTTTTATTTCACAAGGCAGTTGGTGGCAGGGAAAATTGCCGGATTTGAGAATCTTCGGGTCGATAAACAAAACCATCAATGGTCGATCCCGAAGGATGCCTTCGTTGTTAGTGACAAGCTGTTCGAGGCGTTTCGAGGATATGCAATCGCCGATAAGGCGAATGGACTTACGGCTGAAAATATCAACTCGCTCGCGGACTACGCCCGTATGCGGATCAGAATGGAGCTTGCGACGGCAAATTATTCGAACGAAGCCGGGGTTCAGGTTTTGTTGGAAAGCGATTCGCAGATCCTGAAAGCTATAGAGGTAATGCCGGACGCACAACGTTTGGCAGGCAACAATTTGGCGTCCAAATAGATCTTGTTGAGCTTGCCCGGATCAAGGACGAACTTATTCTGTTAAGTTCGTCCTATCTTTTTTTAGAAATGATAAGGCACGCGATTCAGGTTATCCGTTGCGATGGGTTAAAATACGACGTAGCAACTTCGTTATGTACAAACAAATAGGGATATTGACCGGCGGCGGTGACGCTCCCGGCCTTAATGCGGTGATACGTTCGGTAGTGAGAACCGCCGTCGGTGAATTCGGGATGAAGGTCATCGGCATCGAAGACAGTTTCGAAGGAATATTAGGAAAGACGCAGACTACTGTACTGACCCCCAAGACGGTCAGCGGAATACTCCCACGCGGTGGCACGATACTTGGAACGAGGAACCGCGGAAGCTTTGTACAACTTATTGACGGCGAGCCGCACATTCCGGAAATGCCGATCGCGGAGGCACTCGCGAATTTGGACATTCTCGGGATAGAAGCACTGATCGTTCTCGGCGGCGAGGGAACTCTGGCGATAGCCGAACATTTTCATAAGCGTGGTTTTCCGGTGGTCGGTGTTCCGAAGACAATCGATAACGATCTTGCCGCCACCGAACTAACATTCGGCTTTATGACGGCGATCGATATTGCGACCGAGGCATTAGATCGTCTTCATACGACGGCCGCGTCCCACGACCGGGTGATGATCCTGGAAGTCATGGGACGCAACACTGGGTGGATCGCCCTTCACGCCGGATTGGCCGGAAGTGCAGATATCATACTGATTCCTGAGATCCCGTTCTCATTTGAGTCGGTGGTGAAGAAGGTCAATGACCGTGAAAATCAGGGTTCGCGGTTCACAAATATCGTTGTGGCGGAAGGTGCGGTCGAGGTTGGCGGTGGCGAGATGTATCTGGACGCTGAGCAGATGCGTTTAGGCGGCGTCGGTGATAGGGTCCGGCAGCGTGTCGAGGAACTGACCGGCAAAGAAGCTCGGTGTGTCGTGTTGGGACACCTTCAGCGTGGAGGCAGTCCGAATGCATTTGACCGAATGCTTGGCACGAACTTTGGAGCGTGTGCCGTCCGAGCTCTCGCGGACGGAGATGTGGGCAAAATGGTCGCACTGCAGGCCGGGACGATCGTAACCGTTCCGCTTTCTGAAGCATGTGCGAACATCAAGACAGTTCCGATCGACGGACAGCTCGTAAGAACTTCGCGTGATATCGGCATTTCATTTGCTGCGCCAAGGGAGTCAGACCTTTAGTTAAATTGCATAAACTTAGGAAGCTATGGAAGAAGTTAAAAGAAAACTCAGGGAAGAACTAGATACATTGGAGAACGAACTCCATTTCATTCTGCCGAAAGAGATACAAAAGGCTCGCGAATTTGGCGACCTTCGCGAGAATGCAGAGTATAAGGCCGCGATGGAACGCCAGAACATCGTTCAGGCTCGTATTGCTCAGCTGCATCAGCGGATCGGAGAGGTCGATTCCATCGATCTGACGAAGATCCCGACGGACCGGGCGGCATATGGTTCGACGGTGATACTTTTCGATCTGGAGAAGGAAGAGAAGGTCACCTATAAACTGGTAACGTCCGAAGAAAGCGACCCCGAAAACGGAATGATCTCGACCGTTTCGCCAATCGGTCAGGCCGTGATGGGAAAAGAAGAAGGTGATGAACTAAAGGTCAAAACACCGAACGGCTGGCGCAATTTCGAGCTTAGCCGCCTGACGACCATCCACGATCAGGAATAGGGTTTATTTACCAAAAAGATGCTCGGAGCAAGCATAGGAAAAGCACCTATCAGGATCATCGATGCGATGGTTCGCGGGCTTGCGTCGTTCGGTGTTCCGCCAAATATCCTAACGACCGTCGGCGTAACGATAAATGTCGGTTGCGGTGTTCTTTTTGGCATGGGCGAGTTCTTTTGGGCCGGTATCGTCCTGATAATCGCTAACATTTTCGACATGCTGGACGGCAACGTCGCGCGGTTGACCGGCAACGTGACGCGTTTTGGCGGATTCCTTGATTCATCGCTCGACCGCCTTTCGGACATGGTCGCATTTCTCGGCATAATGGTCTTTTATGCCGGCAATACGCCCCAGCATTCAATAATTAATGTGATATTGGGCGGCGTGGCCATGATGGGCTCTGTTATGGTCAGCTACACGACGGCTCGGTCAGAGGCACTTGGCGTAAAGGCAAACGTTGGCTTCCTGCAGCGGCCAGAGCGGATAGTTTTGTTGGTCATCGGGGCACTTTCTACATGGGATTGGAATTCAGATTTCTGGCTATTTAATCGGATGCCCCAGGTTTTATGGGTTCTCGCGATAGGAAGTATCTGGACGCTTGTGCATCGGATGTTTTACATATGGAAAGAATTTAAGCGGATAGATGCTGAGCAGGAGGCCGGGTGACAGAATGGTTTAGCGATATCTGGGCCGGTGTGACGATCGGCCGTGTTCTGATCGGCCTTGGCGTTTTCCTGGCGTCGCTGGCCTTCAGCTTCGCGTCGATCGCCATCGTGATGGTGAAGATTCCGGCGAATTATTTTAGCCCGCATTATGTTCAGGACTTCATGCCGGGAAGTTCATGGGCCGTCAGATGGGGAGCAGTGATCGCTAAGAATCTTTTCGGTGTGTTTCTTATCGGCCTGGGAATACTCCTTTCGCTTCCGGGCGTTCCGGGGCAGGGGATCTTGACTATACTGCTCGGCCTGATCATGCTCGATATTCCCGGTAAGAGGCCGCTGGAGGCTCGCATAATTCAGCGGCCGGCAGTACTCTCCGCAATAAACCGGTTGCGGGAAAAATACGGTAAACCACCGCTGATAATGGATTAACGATGGGGCTTTTCAATTTTTTCAAACGCGAAAAGGCCGCCGATCTGGACGAAGAACGGCGTCGATTCCTCATTGCCAGGGGACGCATTACCGACGGACGAATAATCGACAATGAGCCCGCAAAGAACGGCCGCGAGATCGTTTTCTACGTTTATACGCTCAACGGTGTGGATTTCGAATCCTCGGAAATGCTGACTGACGAACAGATGGAAGATCCGCTTCAGTACGCCCCCGGAGCCAAGGTCGGGGTGCGTTATGACCCGCGAAACCAAGGCAATTCGATGCTGGTCTGATCCCTCCACCTTTTATGTTCAAAAAGATACTTATTGCCAATCGAGGCGAGATAGCCTGCCGCGTGATCAGAGCGTGTCGTGAGCTAGGCATCGGCAGCGTCGCCGTCTTTTCTGATGCGGATCGCGATGCTCTCCACGTCAGGATGGCAGATGAGGCCGTTCACATCGGCCCCGCTCAATCGTCGGAAAGCTATCTGCGAGGCGACAAGATCCTTCAAGCCGCACAAGATTCTGGTGCTGAGGCTATTCATCCAGGGTACGGGTTTCTGTCGGAGAATGCGAAATTCGTACGAAAAGTGGGTGCCGCAGGCCTGACTTTCATTGGCCCGCCTCCGGAAGCAATGGAAGGAATGGGCGGGAAGATGTCGGCCCGTAAGATCGCTATAGCGGCTGGCGTGCCCGTCGTTCCCGGCACGACGACACCGCTTGCTTCGAGCGAAGAGGCGGCTGCGACCGCTGCGGAATTCGGCTATCCGGTGATGCTAAAAGCCTCGGCAGGCGGAGGCGGAAAGGGAATGCGGCTGGTAACGGACGAAAGCGAACTGCGGAATGCTTTCGACACCGCAAGGTCCGAGGCAATGGCGAGCTTTGGCGATGACGCGAT
>JBBQTV010000178.1:0-7968 GCA_038212935.1 Pyrinomonadales bacterium
CTCAACGATGCAAACGACGGAATCAGGTGTGACCTTCGATCCTTCCGAAACGTAAGCGTCTTTATCCGGACCTGGTGAACGGTAAAATGTTCCGACTATTGGTGAGGTGATCTTGTGTAAGCCTTCATCCGGATCAGTCGGCTCCATTGCAACAGCTGCTGGCGAAGGGGCGTCACTCAATGTGGCAGGAGCCGGCGGGGCCGCTTGGTATGCCTGAATGATAGGGGCTGCTGCCTGCTTACTGAGGCGAACCTTGATCTTCTCGTTTTCGAACTTGAAGTCGGTAAATCCGTATTCGTTAACAAGTTCGGCAAGTTCACGGATCTCAGCCAGATTCAACGACGCTTCGCTTGCCGATGACTCGGTTTCGGTCCGTTCGCTTTCTTTATCTTTGGCAAGGGCCGTGTCTTCACTCATTATTCTTTACTCCTTGCAGGACTAACCCTTTGCGGCGAGTTCGCGCGGATTATCGACCAACTCGATCACAGCCATCTCGGCGTTGTCGCCCGACCGGCGTCCGAGTCGGACAATGCGGGTGTAGCCGCCATTGCGGTCTTTATATCGGTCGCCGATCTCGCCGAACAAACGCTGAACCGCTAACACTCCCGCAGTTCGCTCGATCGGATCTTTTGACTCGCCCTTCTTCCCGCGAAAACGGCTCTGTTCCAATTTGAAGGTCGAGTTTCCGGCATGAAAGAAGCGAGCAGCCTGACGCCGAAGATGCACTTCCCTTACGTTCGCGTCATCGCCGGAAAGCGCCTTAGCCTTACGTGCAAGTGTGATCGCCTTTTCAACGAACGGCCGAAGCTCTTTCGCCTTCGGGACAGTGGTGACGATGTGTCCTTTTTCGGCGTTGATCAACGAGGTTGCAAGGTTTCTGAGCATCGAAATCCGATGTTCCGTAGTGCGTCCAAGTTTGCGGTGTGCCTTTAAGTGTCTCATTTCTCTATCCTAATATTTGATCATTGGGCTATCCGAGGAAGCCCGTGGTCCTTTAATCGAGGTCGCGTCCGCCCGTTCCCGGTATCGGATTGCCCTGTTCATCAAAATCCATACCAAAGTCGAGGCCCATTCCGTGAAGGAGGTCTTTGATCTCAGTTAGCGATTTCTTTCCGAAATTCTTTGTATGCAGCATGTCTTTCTCGCTGCGCTTTATCAGGTCGCGGATCGAACGGATATCCGCATTTTTGAGGCAGTTGTACGAGCGGACCGAAAGTTCCAGTTCATCCACCGGTTTGTCCAAGAGGTCATTCCGCATTAGCGGCGGACGTGCGATGTCCTCGTATTTGTACTCCTCTTCCTCTTCCTCAAAATTGATGAAAATCGACATGTGGTCTTTGACCAATTTTGCCGCGAGGCCGATCGAATCATCGGGCTTGACCGAACCGTCGGTCCAGACCTCGATGATCAGCTTGTCGAATTCGGTGTTCGACCCCTGCCGGGTCTTATCGACCGTATAATTTACTTTTTTGATCGGCGTGTGAACGGAATCGATCGGGATATAACCGACAGACAGGTCCTCGTCGTTGTTGAACTCAGCCGACACATAACCGCGGCCTCGCTTGAGACGCATTTCGATATTGAGCGAACCCGAGCCGCTGATGGTCGCGATATGAACATCCTGATCAAGGACTTCGACATCACCATCGCCCTGGATATCCGCACTGGTCACCTCACCGGCCCCTTTCTTACTGATAGTGAGCGTTTTTGGCCCGCTGCCATTCAGGACGAACGGCACCTGTTTCAGATTTAGAATTACGTCCGTCGCGTCTTCGACAACTCCCTTGATCGACGAAAATTCGTGCTCGACGCCTTCGATCTTCACCGCGGTTATCGCCGCTCCTTCGATCGACGACAACAGGGCCCGTCGGATCGAGTTACCGATCGTCGTGCCAAATCCGCGTTCGAACGGCTGAGCATAAAACTTTCCGTACCGGCCGGTCAGCGTCTCGCTTTCAACGTTCAGCCTGCTTGGCATCTGGAAGTCTGTCCAATTGTTGCTCTGTGTCATATTCTTTATTTTAAAAGTTCTGCGAGTCCGTCGAGCTATCGGGTTCGTGGAGCTAGGTAAAACTCCGTGAACCCTAATAACTCTGCGAACTCAATCACCTATTTACTGTAAAGCTCGACGATCAACTGCTCATTGATATTCGAATCAATATCTTGGCGGTTGGGCAGCGACGAAATAGCTACTGTCAGATCTCTGCCCTCAGGTGCTATCCACGACGGTCGTCCGCGGCCGGCAGCCGTCTGCCAGGCGCCATCAACGTGTGCATTCGTATGGCTCTTTTCCTTCACAGCCACAACGTCGCCGACCTTCACCTGAAATGACGGGATGTCCACCTTACGTCCGTTGACCTCGATATGGCCATGATTGACTAACTGGCGAGCCTGACGCCGCGAAGTTGCAAAACCGGATCGGTACACAACGTTATCCAGCCGACGCTCAAGCATGAACAAAAGGTTCTCGCCTGTAACGCCTTTCTGACGAAGTGCTTTATCGAAATAATTCCTGAATTGTTTCTCGAGGACGAAGTATATACGCTTCACCTTTTGCTTTTCGCGAAGCTGTTGCCCGTAGCCGCCCATCATCTTTCGACGAGCTGCTCCGTGCTGTCCCGGCGGGTTCGTACCGCGGCGCTCGATCGCGCATGAGGGCTTAAAGCATCGGTCGCCTTTAAGAAATAACTTTCCACCTTCGCGACGGCAAAGCCTGCACACCGCATCTCTATATCTAGCCATAATTTGCCTCCGAGAGGTGAAACCAGTTTTCGAAACCCGATCTTGAACCGCCAGTAAATGTAACGTCTGGACTTACAATCAAAATCTGAGATTCAAAATCTCAAATCGCCTCGTGTTATCGGAAAAGTTTACAAGCGATCTAAACCGCCCTTCATCCTTTCGATCTAAATAAAATTCAACTCCCTCAAAAATATCCACAAACCGCGATCAAACGCGTCTGCGCTTCGGCGGTCGGCACCCGTTGTGCGGGATCGGTGTCGTGTCCGTAATTGACGTCACGCGGATGCCCGCCTGGTTAATAGCACGTATCGCTGATTCGCGGCCGCCACCGGGGCCTTTCACGCGAACTTCGATCTCCCGCATTCCGGCTTCGACAGCCTTCCGGGCAACCTCACCAGCTGCTTGTTGAGCGGCGAACGGAGTCCCTTTGCGCGATCCGCGGAAGCCGCGGGCACCAGACGACGACTGGGCAACAAGATTGCCCTGCGTATCAGTAATCGATATCAACGTATTATTGAACGACGCAGAAATGTGAGCGATCCCGTACGGAATGTTTTTTCGCTCTTTCTTTTTGAAAGTCTTTTTCTTAGCTGCTGCTTTTGCCATAAAATCAGTCTTGAGTTCAAGTCATGTGTCTTGAGTCTTAAGTTCCGAGTCTTGAACCGTATTGCGGAAACCGCTCGATCTAAAGCCTCCGACAATTGACCCAAAACTACTTCTTACCTGGCGCCTTTTTCTTAGCGACCGCGGCTTTACGTGGGCCCTTGCGTGTACGAGCGTTTGTCGATGTGCGTTGTCCGCGAACCGGCAAACTGCGGCGATGACGAAGTCCGCGATAGCACCCAATGTCCATCAAACGTTTGATGTCCATCTGGACGCGCTTGCGAAGATCGCCTTCAATGTCGCTTCCTTCGTCAAGCAATGCCCGGATCTTGTTCAATTCGTCTTCGCTCAGATCACGGATCTTTGCATCGATACTAATATCAGCATTACCGAGGATCTCGGTCGCACGCGAACGGCCAACGCCATAAATGTACGTCAACCCGATCTGTGCCCTTTTATTCGGCGGTAAATCAACTCCTGCTACGCGAGCCATATTCTCTCCTGCTTACGAGATAACAATTTCAAACTGCACCGAACGCGGAGGCCGCGCATCGTTGCTAAAAATATTCTAACCTTGACGCTGTTTGTGCTTTGGATTTTCGCAAATCACGCGCACGACGCCTTTTCGGTGAATGACCTTGCATTTTTCGCAGATCTTTTTTACTGATGGACGTACTTTCATGGTGTTTCCAACCTCTTTCGTCTCTACTTATGACACATTGTCCGCAACCAAACTCACGAATAGTTGGACAAACCGTAAATGTTAACCTTTCCCGCTACCTTTTTCAAGTTGCGGCGGCGACACTCTGGGATTTTCGAGCCTGAACCTCGATCTTCTGTTCTTTCGTAAGCGTCAGGATCTCTGGGCCGTCGGCTGTTACAGCTATCGTATGTTCGGCATGGGCCGAGGCCTTGCCGTCCGCTGTGACGACGGTCCACTTGTCCGCCAGTGTTTTGGTCTCATGAGTCCCGAGATTCAGCATCGGTTCCAACGCGAAACAATAGCCAGCCCTGATCTTTTCCTTTGTACCCTGACGGCCATAATTTGGGATCGACGGAGCTTCGTGCATCCGTCGGCCGATGCCATGGCCCGTATAATCCCGCACTATCCCATATCCAAACGGCTCAGCGTGGCTCTGAACTGCCCACCCAATGTCACCGACCCGATTATTCGGGCGACATTGTTCAATTGCCTTTTCCAAGCATTCTTCCGTTACGCGGATCAGCTGCTTTAGTTCATCCGAAATCTCGCCCACCGGGATCGTCGTTGCTGTATCGCCGACGAACCCATCAAGCGTACAAGCCATATCGATCGAAATGATATCGCCGTCCTTTAGCGGAACATCCGTTGAAAAGCCGTGAACGATCTGTTCATTTACCGACGCGCATATCGCAAATGGAAAAGGAACCATGCCATGCGGCTTATAACCGATAAACGTCGGTATCGCCCCCGCATCGCGCATCATCTTTTCGGCGGTTGCATTAAGGTCGAGCGATGTTATGCCGGGCCGGACCATTCCTCGCAAAGTCTCGCGTACCGTGGCGATCAACTCGCCGACGGCCCTCATCCTTTCGAGGTCTTTTTGTGACTTTGCGATTATCATCCGTTTACCAAGTAAAAGCCGTGACGCCGAACTAACGAGTCCCATGGTCTTTGCGAGGCCCATCATTGAAAGAGCTTACACAAGGCTCTCAAGTTCCGCGAAAATATCCTCTAACTCTCCGATGCCGCTGATCTTCTTTAGCCGGCCGCTACTCTCGTAATACGTCAGGAGCGGTTTTGTCTGCTCATCGTATGTCGCCAATCGATTGCCGACGCTTTCCTCGTTATCATCGGCACGATGCATCAGTTTGGCGTCCGGATGCTGATCGCAAACGCCTTCTACCTTAGGCGGCTTGGAGTGGATATTGTAGATCTCTCCGCAGACAGGACACGACCGGCGTCCAGTCAGGCGCTTCATCAGTTCGTCACGCGGGACATCGATCTCGATCGCCAAGATCTCTTTCCCCTGCTCATTTGCCAACCCTTCGAGTTGTTCGGCCTGAACGGCAGTTCGCGGATACCCATCAAGGATATAACCATTGCGGCAATCATCTCTCGACGTTCGGTCCTGAACCATTCGAAATGTGACGTCGTCCGGAACCAGCGTCCCCGCCTTCATTATTTCCTGGACCTCTAATGCCAGCGGCGTTTCGAGCGTTTTCATCTCCCGGAACATATCACCGGTCGATATCTGCGGCAATCCCTTTCGTTCCTGCAGCAATCTCGCCTGAGTTCCCTTGCCGGCTCCCGGAGCCCCGATCAAAACAATAATTTTGTCCATCAAAACTTTAAACCACAGAGGTTTGCAGCTTTACCTAGCAAAACTCCGTGTCCGGACGGCCTCTGTGGCGAAATAATACTAATTACGACGTCCGCGTAAACGCGACCCCGCCCCAAGAAACCCTTCGTAATTGCGCATGACGAGCTGAGCCTCGATCTGCGAGACGGTATCCATTGCAACGCCGACCAAGATCAGCAGCGATGTTCCGCCAAAGAAGAACTGATACCCCAAGCCGGTCGGTATCCACGAGAGTCCGGGGGTTGATGTCAAAAATGCATCGAGGCTCTCACCAATGTAAGGTAGCCTGGCGACACGAAAACCACTGAGCAAGACTTGAGGAGCAAAAGCAACGAACGCCAGATAGATCGCGCCTACGGTCGTCAGTCGTGTCAGTATCGTGTTCAGATAATCCGCCGTCGGTGCACCCGGGCGAATACCGGCGATGAATCCGCCGTGCTTTCGGAGATTGTCCGCAACATCGTCAACGTTGAACACGATCGTAATGTAAAAGAACGTGAAGATTACGATCAGCGAAATGAAGACCAGCTCATAATACGGATCGCCGCCGTGAAACTGTTGGAAAAAGGCGTGGATCTGTGACCAAGTTGCAGTCGGATCGTTCGGATCGGGCGGAAACGCCGAAAGGATCGTCTGGGGCATTGCAAGTACCGACGAGGCAAAAATGACCGGAATAACACCGCCCATGTTTATCTTCAGCGGGAGACTAGTTTCCTGTCCCTTGAACGTCTGACTGCCGACCCGACGGCTTGCATAACTTATGGCTATCTTTCGACGCGCCGATTCTACATACACGATCAAAGCGATCAACGCGATCATGACCGCGACGAGGAAGAGAACGCCAAGCGTCTGTATCGCATCGCCGGCACCAACACGTTCGGACACCTGGATCACCGCACTTGGAAGACCGATAACGATACCCGCAAAGATCAGCAGCGATATTCCGTTACCGACACCGCGTTCGGTTATCTGTTCGCCGAGCCACATCACGAATATCGTTCCGGTGGTCAGCGTGACGACGATCATCGCCGTTGCCATCCAGGTTTCCGGGATGATTCCGTTACGGCTAAGCCAAGTAGCGACAAAAAACGTCTGGACCGAGCAAAGAATAACGGTCAGATAGCGCGTGTATTGATTAAGCTTCTGACGGCCGACCTCGCCCTCTTCCTGGATCTTCTTGACCGCAGGGGAGAGGACCGGCATTAACTGCATGATGATCGACGCAGTAATATAGGGCATTACACCCAAAGCAAAAACGGAAATAGTGCGAAAATTGCCGCCCGAAAAAAGGTCCAGAACGCCGAGCAGCGTACCGGACACTTCGTTCCACATCTGCTCAAGACGAACCTTATCGATCCCGGGTGCAGCCACGTGGGCGCCAAGCCGGTAAATTGCCAGCAAGCCGAGCGTAAACAGAATACGTTTACGCAGCTCCGGAATGCTGAACATGTTTTGGATGGCGCTTAAGAACTTCTCCATAATCTTCCTTTAATGCCCCTGAAACTGCAGAATAAAGAGACAAAAAACTTCGGACTGCCTGGTCCGTTTACGCCTCAGCGGCTTTTACTCTGACGATCGCGGTTGCTGACCCGCCTGCCTGTTCGATCTTATCCTTAGCCGTTTTCGTGAAGCGGTGTGCCGAAATATTGAAGATCTTCGAGAGATTTCCGGTACCAAGGATCACCAGGTCGTGCTTTGCTTTTTTGATCAGGCCGCGCTCATGAAGAATTTCCGGTGTTATGTCGTCACCCGAATTAAAATTCTCTTCGATCTTGGCAAGGCTGATCTCGATCCACTGCTTCTTAAAGATGTTTGTAAATCCGCGCTTCGGCAAGCGACGCTGAAGGGGCATCTGTCCGCCTTCAAATCCCGGACGGCTGCTATATCCCGATCTCGATTTCTGACCCTTGTGGCCGCGGCCGGCCGTCTTGCCGAGACCCGAACCCGGGCCGCGTCCCACACGCTTCTTCTTATGGGTCGAACCCTTGGAGGGCTTTATGTTATTAAGTGATAATGCCATTTTCGTTTCCTCTTTGAAACTCGGCCGCTATACTGCAAAACGAACGGGCATTTCGCTCCCGCCCGCATATGCCGAATGCCGGTCTGTCGCGATCAATCAACAATTCGCAGAATGTGCGGGATCTTAGCAACGATGCCGCGCATCGAAGGAGTATCCTGCCGTTCGACCGTCTGGTTGAGCTTGGTAATGCCAAGCGCCTTGACGATGGTTTTCTGCTTTTTCGAGTAGCCGATCGAGCTGCGGTAGTACTGTATCTTTATT
>JBBQTV010000179.1:0-7895 GCA_038212935.1 Pyrinomonadales bacterium
TGGCGGCTGGGCTTTATGGGCCGGGGTTGCTGCTGTCGCCGCAGCTCTTGGCACGGAGATTCTCGATGTGCTTTCGGAAAATGACAGCCGAGCTTCGATCGGTGGACTTTCGACCGCAGAGTATTCACTGCACGTTGTGCTCACGATCCTTAAGGTCGCGGCTTTCGCATTCATGTTTGCGTCCAAACCTATCGAAGCATGGAGCCTGTCCTCGGCGACCGTGCTCGGGAGCTATGGCTGGATGGGTGAAATGATGGCGTTACAGGTAATGGCTGGAAGTTTTCTGGTTGGATTGCTTCACATTGCCCTTCTTCGGCCTTCGGTTGCCGCGATCAATTGCCGTTCGGTCGCCCAGGTGCCGGGATGTAGCAGGTTATCGTGCTGTTCTTAGAAAACTATTTTTCACAGTTCTGGGCGGGCAACGGTCGCGCCCATAATTTCATTCGTTATTAACCTACAACGTTTGCAGATATCGGCGTAGCCGTATCTGTTTTGCCTTGGTATGACCTACTCCACCACTCAACCTCTCGAACCCGTCAAGAAGATGTCAACTCTTGATCGGTTTCTTACTCTCTGGATATTTGCGGCTATGGCTCTAGGTGTAGGTCTCGGCTTTTTGATCCCGGGAACCGCAGACTTCATTAATCAGTTTCAGGTAGGCACGACAAATATTCCGATCGCCATCGGCCTGATACTGATGATGTATCCGCCGCTTGCGCGCGTGAAGTATGAGGAGATGCCGTCAGTATTCCGCAACACCAAAATACTGACACTGTCCCTTATTCAAAACTGGATCATAGGCCCGATCCTCATGTTTTTTCTGGCGATGATCTTTCTTTTTGATAAACCGGAGTACATGATCGGGCTTATCATGATCGGCATCGCACGCTGTATTGCGATGGTTATCGTTTGGAATGACCTCGCTAAGGGTGATAACGAATATGCCGCCGGCCTGGTCGCATTCAACAGCATTTTTCAGGTTCTCTTCTACAGTGTCTACGCCTACATTTTTGTTACTGTCCTGCCGCCACTTTTCGGGGTGTCGGGGGCAGAAGTAAATATAAGCATCTGGCAGATCGCGGAGAGCGTACTTATCTATCTGGGAATTCCCTTTTTCGGAGGAATGTTGACGCGGTTCGTTCTGGTGAAAGCCAAAGGACGCGATTGGTATGAATCGGTCTTTATCCCGAAGATAAGCCCCATAACTTTGGTCGCACTTCTTTTCACGATCGTCGTTATGTTCAGCTACAAAGGGCAAATGATCGTCGAGATCCCGTTAGATGTGGTCCGGATCGCTATACCGCTGATCTTCTACTTCGTCATCATGTTCTTTTCCGCGTTTTTTCTTGCCAAGAAAGCCGGGGCTGATTATCCGAAAAGTACATCTTTAGCATTCACGGCCGCGGGCAATAATTTCGAACTTGGCATTGCTGTTGCGATCGCGGTATTCGGAATCAATTCGGGCGTTGCATTTGCAGCTGTCATCGGCCCGCTGATCGAAGTTCCGGTACTTATATTATTGGTCAACGTTGCGCTTAAACAGCGGAGCAAATTCCCTCCTCCGCAGGTGGTTTGATCTTATGAGTGACGATCGAAAAAGTCTTTTGATTTTGTGTACCGGAAACTCCGCAAGGTCTCAAATGGCAGAGGGCCTGCTGCGACATATGTGTAATGACGCATATGTTGTCCACAGCGCAGGGACGCACCCGAGCGATGTTCGTGTCGAGGCCCTCAAGGCAATGGCGGAGATCGGCATAGACATTTCGAATCACCGGTCGAAATCGGTGGATGAGTTCTTAGGCCAAACGATAGATTTAGTCTTCACCGTCTGTGACAGCGCCAAGGAAAACTGCCCCTATTTCCCTGCCGCGACCCAGGTTATTCATAGGTCATTCGAAGATCCGGCCGCGGCAACTGGTGACGAAGAGTATCGCCTGGCCGCGTTTCGCCGCGTTATAGACGAGATCCGTTCTTACATCCAGAAGGACTTCTTACCTTATCTTTCTGACCTAGGAAAATGAATGAAGAGACCCTTTGCGGGCAAAAAAACGAGGCAGTGTAAATGCCTCGTTAGGGAAAACTTATCCTGGAGAACTTAAACGTCGTTGTTCTCGCCTTTCGATTTACTCATTTGTGGAGCGGCCTGGATCTGCGGCAAAGGTACACCTGCCGCATCCGATTTTACAAGTTGCGGATCTTCGTCGATCTCCGGCGTACCCTCAGAGACAATCATCTTGCCAGCTTGTTTCGTAAATGTAAGTGCTTTCTTTTCTTCGTCAAAATCGACTGAAACGAAATCACCCGTCTCAACCTGTTGAGTAGCGACGAGATTCGAAAGCGGATAGACCAAGAATCGCTCGATCGATCGTTTCAGGTGACGAGCACCATACTTTAGATCAATTCCTTCACTTAGCAAGAATTCCTTTGCTTTGTCGCTACAATCGAAGACGAACTTGGTGCCGGCCGATTCCGTGATCCTGTCTTGAACTGCTGTAAGCTCGATATCCAAGATCTTGCGAAGGTGGTGTTCCTTCAGACTCCGGAAAACGACAACCTTGTCTATCCGGTTCATAAACTCAGGCGAGAATTTACGCTTTGCCGCCTCTAGAGCGGTTCTATATATCTTCGTATCGATCTCGTTGTCTTCACGCGGCGTGCCTTGTTTGACCGGAGCAAACCCGATACCACCGGAGATCATGTCCGACATCTCTCGGGCGCCCAGGTTCGACGTCATAATGACGACAGTCCGCGAGAAATCTACTCGCCGATTATCACCCAGGGTCAATGTTGCTTTATCAAGTATCCCGAGCAGAAGCTGCCATAGCGAATCGGAGGCCTTCTCTATCTCGTCGAAAAGCACGAAAGTGAGCTTATTCTCGTCATCATGCGCTTTGTCCAGATTCTCCTGCGTCAACATCGGGGATGTTTCGCGATGGCCGAGGTATCCTGGAGGCGAGCCTATAAGTTTCGCGATCTCATGAGAGTGCTGAAACTCAGCGCAGTCGATCTTTACGACAGCATGAGGTTCGCCAAAAAGTACTTCCGACGCGGCCTCGACAACGCGGGTCTTACCCGAGCCCGTTGGCCCGAGGAAAAGCATTGTTCCGATCGGCCGAGCTGGATTATTCAATCCCGCCAAATAGATCTGAAACAGGCCGCTCATCCGTCGGACGGCTCGTTCCTGACCCACGATTAGATCCAAAAGCTTATCTTCGAACTCGGCCGCGCGCGGGCTCTTGCGGTCAGGATCAAGCAAAATGCCTTTTTCTGATGTGTTCTTTTTGGTCGCCGTCTCGTTCTTCATTTGGCTTAACTCCTTTGGCAAGTACTTGAGGGGCGAACTTGCCATGCACCTTATGACGCTTCATTATCTGTCGATTTGCGTTCGGCGAATGAACGATTCCGACGTAAGTAATGATGATTTCAATAAGTTATGCGTTGGCTGGACTTTGGGCTCAGGCAGGAAGAGCCCCAAGGTATTTCGGTCGCGACGCTTAGCAGCCGCCGTGCCTAGACTGAGTTTTAACACAAAATTCACTAATTTAGCAAGAAGATTCGCAATTCTTCTAAATTTTTCTGGAGTTCGGAGCCTAATCGTAATATTCGAGCCCGAGGTGCGTTATAAGGTCCTCGCCTTTCATATGACGCAGCGTATTTTTTAGTTTCATCAACTGGATAAAAATATCGTGTTCGGGGTAGAGTCCCGGTGCGGTCTGCGGTGCCTTGAAATAGAAAGAGAGCCATTCCTGAACACCTTTCATTCCAGCCCGGCTTGCGAGGTCCATGAATAGTGCAAGATCTAGGCAAAGCGGGGCCGCCAGGATCGAATCGCGGCAAAGAAAGTCGATCTTGATCTGCATCTTGTAGCCGAGCCAGCCAAAGATGTCGATGCTGTCCCAACCTTCTTTGTTGTCGCCGCGGGGCGGATAATAGTTGATCCGAACGACGTGCGAAAAATCGGTGTAGAGATCGGGATAAACCTCAGGCTGCAAAATATGTTCAAGGACCGAGAGTTTCGATTCTTCCTTTGTTTTGAAGTTCTCCGGGTCATCGAGAACTTCACCATCTCGATTTCCTAGGATATTGGTCGAATACCAGCCGTCAAGGCCAAGCATTCGCGACTTCAGGCCGGGCGCAATGATGGTCTTCATCAAAGTCTGGCCGGTCTTAAAGTCTTTACCGCATATCGGCACGCGAAGCTCCTCAGCTAAGGCGGTCAACGCAGGAATATCCACGCTCAGGTTCGGGGCACCGTTAGCAAATGGAACACCCGACTTGATGGCGGCGTAGCCGTAGATCATCGAAGGCGCGATGGCCGGATCATTGTCATAAAGGCCTTTCTCGAATGCCTCGATCGAATTGTGCACGTCTGATGCCTCAAGAAAGATCTCGGTCGACGCGGCCCAGACCATTACCAATCGATCACAACCGTTGTCGCTTTTGAACTTCGCAATGTCTTCGATCAATTGCTCGGCAAGCTCCATCTTGTTCTTGCCGGTCTTTACGTTCTCACCGTGCAGGCGTTTGACGTAGTTTTGTTCAAAGACCGCCGCCATTGGCTTGAGCGAAGACAGCGGCTCCGAGAGTTGATTGAGTAGGTCTTTCTCAAGCACGCCCGCGTTCATCGCTGCGTCAAAAGCGTTATCGTGAAAAATATCCCACGCACCAAAAACTATATCGTCCAACTGAGCCAGCGGCACAAAGTCGTTGATCTTCGGGCTGCGATTATCCGTCCGCTTGCCGAGGCGGATCGTTCCCATCTGCGTCAAGCTGCCGATAGGTTTTGAAATGCCAAGCTTTATGGCTTCGACGCCCGCGACAAATGTCGTGCTGACGGCACCGAGCCCGACGAGCAAAATACCGAGTTTTCCGTCTGCGGGAGCAACGTCCACGCCTTTGTTTATCATTAAAGTTTCTCCGAACCGAAAGGAAAATGATAGCCGTCTGCCAAAGTTAAGGCAAATAGCCACGTTCTACGGAAACATCTACGAGAACACAGCCGCCGCGATCAGCAGTATCAATAATATTGCGAACACGAGGGCACCGATCTTTACCCAACTGTACGGTCGGCCCCCGTGAACAACGCCTGTCCGGCCGTTCACCACAATTTGATAGGACGTACCGCTAAACCGGTAACCACCCGAATACACGGGCAGAAGCAGATGCTTGAAATGGATATCCGAATAGGCCGTGTTCACTGAGCTTATGCGTTGATGATCGCCGCCGATGTCCTGCTTACAATCGTGGTAGATCACGGTGTAGGCGATCTCTTTGAACCGCTCGAATCCTCCATCCAGCGGAACGCGGTAAGCTTCTGCTTTGTGTCCGGAAAGGTACGCTGGCTCGAACGGCTTTAGGTCATGAAGGTCCCATGGTTCAAGTCGGTCGAGATATTCCCGCCGTAGCGAAGTCGTTGCCGGTACGCACACATCATCGAAATGACGGTCGACGCTTCCCGACGCCGACGACCAACGGATCTTCGTAACCGCTCTCTGTTTCGATCGTCCGTTCTCAGTGTAGGTTTCCCATTCCGTATAATTGTCTCCGCGTTGACCGGAATAGTCGCTTACGGTCGCCGCGTCATAGGTCCAGTACGGTATATAAATGCTTATCAGCTTGTCGGCATCGGCCAGGTGTTTCAGCTTTGAGGGAGCGAACCAAAGTGAACTAAGCCACTTATTGAAACTTGTGACTGCAGCCTTGGTCGGAACGCTGAATGGCAAAACACCATGTGGCGCCACTAAAGGGTCAGCCGCTTTGGGTTGGGCGACGATCTTGGCACCGCAAAAAGCACAGATAGTCGCGGTCTCGGGCGGTGTAAAATTAACAATCGCCCCGCACGACGAACACTGTACTTGCATCGCGTCCTCAGCCATCGGATGCAACCGCTGAGCGCCTGCCCGGATGAATTCTTCGTACGACTTTTCCTCTACGGTTCCGCTAACTTGGACTTCCTTGACACCGCCGCAATACTTGCAGTGAAGCCCGCCAAATTCGGGGTCGAAACCCATATTGGCGCCGCAGTTCTCACATAGAAAACGCGAAACATTCTCTTTCTCTATCGCTACAGCGTCCTGCATTTTATGAAGTCTGGGTTGTGCGGAAGACCCACGGGTCGATCTCGCTGAAGATATTATCCCGAGCTTCGATCTCGGAAAGAAGCTCGTCGTTGACCTCGCTGGATTGAAGCATTTGAGTTAGCAGGTCAAAGCGGTGAATGTGGGATTGAAAGCGGCGAGAGGAATACTCGACCGTCGTGCCCTGATAGATCTGGAATGCCCAGTCCGACGATTGCGCAAGCAGGAGTTCGCGAGCCATTTGCTTGAGAATACGCTCCGTCGTTTCGTCTACAGATGCCGGATCCGCATATCTATCCGCGGCGTCGGTCATCCGGCGTTCGGCTTCGTGCTGATAAGGATACATCCACGAGTTCCCTTCATTTATCCAAACCTTGTAATAGCCGCTTTCGCCCCATGACGAAGCCGTTGGCTGCTGGATTTGGATCGGGATGCCGCTGTCCAAAAAATCACCTGGCGTAATGGCCGCGATGTCGTTTTGATCCCAATGCATCTTGCGGAATAGAAAGTCGATGAACTGCGGCCCCTCGAACCACCAATGGCCGAATAACTCGGCATCGTACGGTGAGACAACAAGTGGCGGATGTCCGTCGAATGTCTTTCGAAGTACATGCGCCTGCTTTATTCGTTCGCCGATGAAATGCGTGGCATTCTCGGCCGCTTTTTGGGTTGCAAGTGCGGGAATGTACGGCTGCTTCAATTGCTGAGGAACATCGCGGCCTGTTATCCGATGATACTTCAGCCCCAGATGCCGGCGGTTGCCGTCCTCGTGGAGGTGCGGCCTGAGATATTCGTGCGGAAGGTCCCATCCGATATCGCGGTAAAATTCGCGGTAAAGATCATTGCCCGGATATCCAATCTCGGCTGACCAAACCTGACGGCTTGTTTCCACATCTCGTGCAAAGACCGCAACCCCATTCGGGCAGACAACGGGCCCGTGAACGCCGTATTTCGGCCTGGGGTCGCCATAAAGGATCGCGTGAGTGTCTGAAATAAAATACTCGATCCCATTGTCCTTTAGGATCGATTCGATACCCGGTTCGTACGCACATTCGGGAAGCCAAATGCCCCGAGGTTGGCGGCGGAAATGCTTCTTGTAATTGGTGACCGCGACCTTAATCTGCGCCCTTTTAGCCTCAGGTGTCGATATGAGCGGCAGGAAACCGTGTGTCGCCCCGCACGTAATTATTTCAAGAACGCCGAGATCCTGAAGCTCGCGAAAGGCTCCGATGAGATCGCGGCCGTATCGATCATTCCAAAGCCCGAGAGAATGCCGAAGGTTATCGGCATACATCTTTGCCACGTCGGCGAATTCGACTGATTCTGTCCGTGTACGAACGACTTCCTTTTCAGCAAGTTCGAGAAGATTCTCGAGATGGCGGGTGTATCTAGATTGCAGAAGGTCATCCGAAAGCATTTCCGATAGCGGCGGCGAAACGTTTATCGCAACTCGCGGGGTAGCACCCGCTTCGTGAAGGTTCTGAAAAATAAAGATTAGCGGAAGATAGACTTCGGTTATCGCTTCGAAAAGCCAGTCTTCCTCAAGGAATTCGGGATACTCGGGATGCCGGACAAACGGCAGGTGGGCGTGGAGAATAAGACTAAAATAACCGACAGGCATAGGCTGCTGTTCGCTACAAAAATGGTGGATGACTGCCACCTATTCTTGCATGCCGGACGGATCCTACCAAACGCCCGGGGAACTGATGGGCTCAAACTTCGATACACGGTCAAAGCCCCGTGGACGAGTTCTCAAGCGATGGGAACGCTGCGGGAAGTTGACAATGCTTGCACCAAACACCGCCGGGCCGTACTCGA
>JBBQTV010000180.1:0-7880 GCA_038212935.1 Pyrinomonadales bacterium
ACCGCCTTCGACCGGTCGGAAAATACGTAATAAAGGCCGCCAGCAAATACCAAAACGATAATTGCCATTAGCGGAGCAAGTATCAACAAACTTGTGGGAAATCCTCCGCCTGACGATGGCGTCGCTGCTGCTCCGGCGGGCGCTGTCGGCGGCGGTTGCGGCGGTGCGTCCGCCGAGCCCTTTTCGTCATCCGCCGCGCTAGGATCGATGAAGGCGATTTGGATCTCGACCGCTCCGCCAAGGTCGAGATTGTCGCCATCTTGGAGACCTTTCGGCTCGGTTAGTGGGTCGCCATTGAGGAAAGTTCCGTTGCTCGATCCCTTGTCTGAGATGACGTAAACATCACCGAAACGCTCGATCACAACGTGCTCTCGCGACAAGCGCGAATCCGGCACGCAAAGATCGCATTGGGTGTGGCGCCCGACCGTGAACTTTTCGCCTTCTACAACGATCTGCTGGTCATTGGCATTTTGGTCTTTGTATTTTAACCAGAGCTCGGTCATGACGTTGGCGTTTCCAAAAATATTACGGTACCTTTCTGCTGTAGGACGAGAGCGGCTGCAGTTTCAGACCGAAATCTTGCGGATTTTCACCAACAATGGCCGCCGCAAAGAATTTCGGGACATACTTAAAATTTTCAGACTGGAATTGCTTCGAAAGAATATCGCCCTTTGAGATCAGCGTCCAGAAGTCGCGCTCCAGACCCGAGCCCGATTCAAGGGCTTTTACCAAATTAGAGCTGAGCCCGCCTTCGCCACTGTTATAGCTGCCAATTGCGAGCGGGACGCTTGACGGGCCTGTGCCGTAGCGGCCGGTTAACGATTTCATATAAGATGCTGCTGCACGGGCAGATGGCTCCGGTTCGCAGCGTTCGTCCGGGTTTGACGGCGACGCACCGCTGATCGTTTTCAGTCCGTGGTTCTCGCCGGTTGCTTTCGTGAACTGGAACATTCCAAGCGGGCCAGTCGGACTCTGCAGACACACACAATGTTCCGATTCGATCATCGCCAGATAAAGCCCAATGCGGGGATCGATGGCTTTCTCGTTGAAGGCCCGTACTATGAACGGAGCGTTCTTACTTGCTCGCTCGTAAGTGACCTGTAGATTGTCTCCGAATCGGCATCCGCCGAGCGGCTTTACGTTTATCCGCTTAGCATAGGCATCAACGAACGATTTAATTTTATCGACCGCGAGCGGTGGGATCTGATCGCTGCTTCGATTGCCGATCACTTGCGCCATCCGCATCGAACGTTCGGCTAGGTAAGTCCGCTTTTCCGTCTCGGACATATCAAGATATTTTTTACCGCTTGGAACCGTGACAACCGTCGTGTTAGACGGCGAAGGGAGGTCGGCAACGGAATTGTCATCGCCCGGAACCGCGTCGCTTCCCGTGAGTGAGCCGGGAGACGAAGAGGTAGTACCGCTCTTCGGTGTAGGCGTTACTTTTGGTGCCGGGTCAGATGTGTCAAAAAGATCTTCTTCGTCATTGCTAGCCTGAACCCTTTCCCCGCTGCCCAATCCAAATACCTTGAACCCGACTATGACACCCGACACACTGACAATTAGTATCGCGAACGCTATGAGCAGTATCGGAACCAAACTCATCGGTGTGGTCGACGAAACCGTTTGCGAAGGGGGCTGTTGCAGGTTCGCGGCGGTCGGCGGCGGAGCCGCAACCGCAACTTCCTTCACCCAGACCTTTATGATCGTTTCGTTGCCGATGCTTATCGAATCGCCATTATGGAGCGGCACACCAGCAGGCCCTACACCGGAGCCGTTCACAAAGGTACCGTTGGCCGAGTTTTCGTCGACGATCCAAACCCGATCGCCTTCGCGGTAGACCGACGCGTGTAAGCGTGAAAGTCCTGCGTCATGGAATCGACGATCTGCATCGCTGCCTCGACCAAACGTTACACGTCCTTCACTTACCGAGATCTCCTCTGAGCCTTCGGGGGTTGGAAATGTAAGCAGTACTTCAAGCATACGATCCCTATTACAAAGTGAGACGATAAAGATCCGAGATAGGTTTATCGGAAGTTAAGCCGAATTTCTGCGGATTCTCGGCGACGATGCCGGCAGCGAAGAATCGGATAACCTGTTCACGTTCAGCTGGCGTCTTGATGGAGTTCCATATGTCGCTACGATTCTGCGGCAGCGATGCTTTCCATTCGCCGGCCTCCTGCGGAGATTTTCCAAACGCGGCAACGCTGTATATGACATCGCCGTCGAAGACGCTGAAGACCAACGCCTTCATGTAAAGAGATGAAGCCTTTGCCGCACAATTCTGTGACGCGTCGGTTAACGGTTCAGTCCCGCAAGGGCCGTTATAGGAATTGGATGTAACAAATTCCTCGGACATTTGCCATAAACCGACGTTGCTTCCGTTTTTCGCAGGATCAAACTTACTCCGACTCATTGCAAGCAGGTATCCAAGCGGTGCATCGAGATTTTGTTCGCGGACGTATGCGACGTTGATCGCATCACGATAACGAGCCGCCTTTTCGTAGTGACCGCCTTGGCTAAATTCAGCGGTTCTTCGCTGGACCTCCTGTAAGAACTGCCGATTTGAAACATTATACTTCGTCGATGACGAAAACTGCGCAAGGAGCTTGTTCGACATGTCGTTGATCTCTATCAACGAGGGTCCGGTCGATTTCGGAGTTGGCGGTGGCCGGGGCTGGCCGGGCGTTATCGGAGCATCATCTTCATCGGGTTTTGCGATCGCCCGAGTTTCGAAAGCGAGTAAGACTGTCTCGGCCTGCGGGATCCGATTGCCCTCGGCATCGATCAGGGTTACGGATAGAGGATGGTCAAAGCCGTCAGCGAGGTCAGGAAAATCCTTTGGGTCGATCTCGGTCGAAAACGGTGATTCGGAAACGCGAGCGAATTCTAGCCCGTCCAATGTATATGCCACGCTTTCGACGCAGCCATCGTCTTTGACGCTGACCAGTATCTCGGTAACCTTGCTTATTGAGTCGCCCTGCTCTGGCGAGATAACGGTCGCCGTCGCCCCACAGGAAGAGTCCTGCATTAGATAGAATGCTACGGCACCGATGCCGATTATGACCGCTAGACCAAACACTCCGCCAGCCACCATCAACATTCCCCTATTATTTTCCTGCGACTGCGGGGCAGGTGGGGGCGTTTCAATATTAGCGTGTTCATCTTCTGGCGCCAGTTCCGGGTCCCCCATCGATCCGGTTAGCGGTAGGTTCGAATCAGGCTCGGCACGTTCTTTCTCGACGGCCGGTGCAACTTCGATCTCGGCAGAGCCGCCAAGTTTTATCACATCGCCTTCAGCTAGATAGATCTCGCCGTGGACTGGCTGGCCATTCAGTGAGGTCCCGTTGCTGCTGTTGAGGTCTATCAGACAATATTCTTCGCCGCGCAGTTCGATCTCAGCGTGATATCGCGAAACGTTTTCGTCGTCCGGAAACGAAATAGAATTGTCCGGCGTTCGACCCAGGGTAACGATCCCGGAGCCGAGAAAGAATTCGCGTTCATCAAATTTTAGCTTAAGCTCGGGCATTGTGACCTATTCGAGTGGCCCGTAAAAAAACCAGTTCGGGCGCCGACACAACAAAAAACATCTAGCTGAGGCCCAAAGCCCCCGCGATATTTGACGACGATCAACGGGGAATTTTGCACTTAGAATAACCCGCCAGTCCCGCCCGGCCGCAGGAAAAACAGATAGATCACTGCAAGGAAGACCGCGATGAATCCGATGATAAATAGAATTCCTAGGATCGTCCAGACTATGCCGTTTGATGAAGACGTCTTAGCGACCGACGTTTCTGAAAAAGTTTCCGGCTCCGGAATGATCACTTCGGCAAGGTCCGGCTGTGGTTCGACTATCGCCGAGGACGGCTCATAGGATGGCTCGGCCTCGTCATTTGGTAAGGCCTGGGGATTCGGAGCGATCGTCGGGTCTTCGCTTCCGACGGCCAATTTTTCATAGCCTTGCGGCAGGTATCCGCTCGTTTTACGGAAAACGGGTTTCGGCATCTGCCATTTTCCTGCCGCCGCTGTCCCACCCTCAGCGGGCGGAGGCGTTGTAGGAACGGGAGTAGGATTCGGAGGAGTAGTGTTCAGATCTTCGTCATTTTGCGCCGTCTGGCTGCTATCTTTATCGTCATTCATAGCAATTTACTCCATCGTACAAAGTTCATACTCAACGACCCAGATCGAGGACGTCCGTCCGGGTAATGATGCTTGTGATACGTTTGAAGTCCTCGATCAGAACTGCTGGTGAGCGTTGAAGTTCACTCTTTATCTTAGTCAGGCTCGTGTCGACATCGAGGACTGGAAAGCTTTCTTCCATCACCTCGCTTACCTTTCCGTTCAGAAGATCGCGATCGACCAACAATCGCGTAAGCACGCGGCTTTCCCGAAGGCTGCCGACCGACCGATTGCCTTCGAGCACAGGGATCTGCGTGACCCCGCTTTCATTCATTCTTTCGAGTGCGTCGCTCAAGATATCATCCGGTGAAACAAATACAAGTTCGGCCGGCGAACCCGAGTTCTTTGTTTCGGCGATCAACCTTGCGGTGATCTTCTGAGGTTCGAGAAGAAGCTTTTCTTTCATCCATTCGTCAGAATGGAATTTCGTCAGATAATGCTCGCCGGTGTCGCAGACGATAAAGACCACAAGGCTGTTTTTATCGAGATCCTTGGCTACCCTAAGCGCCGCTGCAAAATTAGTGCCCGTGGAGCCGCCGCAGAAAATGCCTTCGCGGCGGGAAAGTGCGCGGGCTAGTTCAAATGACTCACGGTCTGTAACATTGATAATCTCATCAATGATGTTCATATCTGCATTCCCGACCGGAAGGCTCTGACCGATACCTTCTACGAGATAGGGCGTCGTCTCCGGTACATGGCCGGAATCTTTATATGTTTTGAAAATGGAGCCATACGGGTCGGCGCCGATGATCTTAACTTCTGGATTCTTTTCTTTTAGAAAACGCCCGGTTCCGCTGATAGTTCCTCCGGTACCAATACCGGAAACAAAATGTGTGATCTTACCGTCGGTGTCTTCCCAAAGCTCAGGACCGGTGGTGCGATAGTGTGCCGCTGGATTTGCCGGGTGATTATATTGATCCGGATAAAATGAGTTCGGGGTCTCTTTTGAAATTCGTTTAGCGGTCTCGACGTAATGGTCGGGCGTCCCATTCTTCGCGGCCGACGGGCAGACGACAATGTCAGCCCCAAGCGATTTGAGATATCGCATTTTTTCGACGGAAACTTTGTCCGTCAAAACAAAGATGCATTTATATCCACGAACGGCGGCGACCAGCGCGAGCCCGATTCCCGTGTTCCCCGAGGTCGCTTCGATCAGGGTTCCGCCCTTTCCGATCGCGCCTTCTTTCTCTGCCCAATCGACCATCGAAATGCCTATCCGGTCCTTTACGGAATAGCCTGGATTAAGGCTCTCCATTTTGGCGTAGATCGGTGCCTTGATCTTAAGCTCGGCGGTCAGTCGGTTGACCTTGACGAGTGGTGTGTGGCCGATAAGTTCTAAAATGTTGTTATAAAGCTTCATGTTCGATCAGAAATCAGGCAAATAGCAGCGTGTATGATTTGATAATCTTAAACCTACATTAAATCAACGCAAAATTGAAACGAAAGAAAGTCCGGCGACGTATCAAATACTGATGAAAAACAAGCTTTTTCGACGAATATTCCTTTCGATTGTCGCCTTTATCACAGCCTTCACGGGTATACCCGTATCAGGTCAAATTGCTGCGACATCGGTCCAGACCGGCGATGATGCATCGGTTCGGCGGCGGATGGAATCTTTCGAAAGGGTCTGGACGACGGTCAACGAGAAGCACTATGACCCGACGTTTGGCGGTGTCGACTGGAACGCTGTACGCGAAAAGTACGAGCCGCTCGCCCGTAACTCTAAGACTGACGACGAACTTCACAACGTTCTACGGTCAATGTTGGGCGAGTTGAAATTATCTCATTTCGGCATTTATCCCATCGGTGCCGAGCTAGGTTCGGGAGCTGAGAGCGGAAGCGCCGGGATCGAGCTGAAGCTCATCAAAGGCGAGCCGGTCGTTTTTCGCGTGGAGGACGGCTCCGGAGCAAAGGCTGCTGGGATCATTCCCGGAATGACGCTCCGAACAATCGACGGAAAGCCCATTTCAGAAATTCTGGCGCCGATGGAGAAAGCTCTAAAGTCACGCGACCTTACCGATGCCAGCCGGAATCTATATCGCGAACGTGCGGCTGAAGCACTTCTAAGCGGCGATCCCCAAACGAGAGTGACGGCTGGTTTTTCGACAAAAAGCGATGAGGTCCGAACCTTTTCGATTGAAAGAAAGCGGTTCGCTGGCGAGCTTTCGCAGCCGCTTGGCAACTTTCCGGCTCAGGAAGTTGTTTTCGAATCGCGAATGTTAGAAGGGAACACTGGATATATCCGGTTCAACATGTGGGTAATTCCGCAGATGTCGAAGCTTCGCGCGGCGATGAAACAATTCGCAAACGCGTCCGGGCTGGTCATCGATCTTCGCGGAAATCCCGGCGGTGTTGGCGGCATGGCAAGCGGGCTAGCCGGTCTGATGTTAGATCAACAGGTAACGCTCGGTTCGATGAGGTCACGTGAGAACGAGATCAAATTTATCGTTTATCCGCAGTCGGAACGATTCACTGGGCCGATCGTAGTCCTCATTGACCACGGCTCTGGATCAACGAGCGAGATTTTCGCCGCGGGGCTGCAGGAACTCGGAAGGGCAACGGTGATCGGGAAAACTAGTGCCGGAGCGGTTTTGCCGTCGGTGTTTGATACACTTCCGACAAACGCACGCTTCCAGTTCGCAATCGCGGACTACCGTTCGCCAAAAGCCGTATTGATAGAAGGCCGCGGCGTTTTTCCGGACATTGATGTTGATCTTGAACGTGTCGCGTTGCTCGAAGGCCGCGACAGTCAGCTAGAGAAAGCTATCGAACTAATAGGGAACAAGGTTCAAAATAAATTATGAAATTCAAACTTACAGCATTAGCAATGATCGTCTTTTCGGCACTGACTTCTGCATTCGGCCAGAAAGCCGCCACACCCGCAGAAGCGACCGCGGCCGCGAAACTTCCGTCTGTCTCGGAAGTATTAGCCAAGTATGTCTCCGCGATCGGCGGACGGGAAGCGAATGAAAAGATCAAGTCCCGCCAGTCCAAAGGGACGGTCGAACTTAGCCCAATGGGTATCAAAGGCACTTTCGAGACGGTCGGTGCTCCGGACTCCAAGTCGCTGACTAAAATGAACTTAGCTGGCATCGGCGAAATGCTCGAAGGGAGCGACGGCAAGACTGCTTGGAGCCAGAATCCGATACAGGGCGCACGCGAAAAGACCGGAAAGGAGTTTCAACAGGCAGCTATCACCTCGAATTTCTTCCGGGAGATCAACCTCGATAAGCTTTTCGCCGACTTGAAGATAACAGGTACGACGAAGGTGGAAGGCAAGGATGCTTACGTTATCGAAGCGAGCAACGAAGGACTGCCGACCGAGAAGCTCTACTTCGACACAAAAACAGGCTACTTGCTGCGGTCCGACGCGACATTAATATCGCCGGAGGGTAACCAGCCGGCAACAATTTATTACGATGATGTCCGTGAGGTTGATGGCGTCAAACTACCCTTTAAGGTCAGAACGATACTTCCGCAGTTTGAAGTTCTCATAATGACCACCGAGGTCAAACATAATGTGAAAGTCGAAGATGCGATTTTCGCTCGGCCTAAATAACCGGGCGTACTATTTCAGAAGATCCTCTCGCATCTTTATCAAATGACTTACGTCGTTAGTGATAACTGCTGAATTTCCGAGACCGATGGCTCTGGCGACCCATCGCGGATTATCGACAGTCCAGATAGCAACAGGGAGGCCG
>JBBQTV010000181.1:0-7806 GCA_038212935.1 Pyrinomonadales bacterium
ACGTGTTCAGTATAAATTGCATACTGAACATGTTTGTTCGTTATACGAATTAACACATGGACTCACATATCTAGTTTTCAAATATCAATTTCTTTTACTTCGTCCCACCTAGGGGCGAAACTCCTGATTATACAGAAGTGATTTTGGTTGTCAAGCCTCGCGTGAACTATTTCAACTTTTCTCTTTTCGAGCCGAGATAGAATCTCGTGAGGCAAATATGTATTCTCTACATCCGACCCCTACCTGTCAAGCCAGATCGAGGGCTTTTTAATATTTTTTCAATAAGCCATTCGAACTAAGTTTTCGTGTAGGGTAGCGTGAGAATACGATATCCAAAAAAATTTCAAAAGAACTCAACGTTCTTGGCCTTTTAAGCGAGCTTCCCGTCTTCCGACTGCTTCGCTTTTAGGCACCGCCGTTTTCTGTGCGGCTAGATAAGATGTCAGCCTCTATCTTTTAAGTTGCCCGTTTTTTTCTTCCGGGCCAAGCTGACTTCCGATCCTTCGCTTTCGGCACCGCCGTTTTCTGTGCGGCCGGATAAGATGTCAGTGTCTATCTTTTAAGTTGCCTGTTTTTCTTTTTCTGCAAGAAGAAGCTCGATCACTTCTCTTACCGCCCCGTAACCGCCGTTTGATGTGGTCACAAAAGCGGCGACGTCCAGAACACTGGGGACAGCATCTGCAACTGCGACCGGAAAGCCGACCAGCTTCATTAAATCAAGGTCGCCGACATCGTCGCCAACAAACGCCACACGATCGGGCGTGATGCCTGCCTCGGCAATGATCTCGCGAAAGTCGACTACCTTATCTGCAGACGCCGACCTGACAAAGTGCGTTCCCAGTTCGGCGGCCCGGGCATCCACAATGCCGCCGGAATCGCGGCCCGAGATGATGCCGGATTTGAAGCCCGCTGCGTGCCACAGAGCGAACCCTTGCCCATCGCGGACGTTAAAAGCCTTCATTGCTTCGCCGGCGGCGGAGAAATAGAGCTTGCCGTCGGTGAGAACGCCGTCACAATCCAGCAGAAGCAACTCGACCTTTGATGCAGCTTTTATATCTTCCAAACCGACACCTATAGATCAACCGTTGAATGAACGCAGTGCTATCGGCAAAAAAACTACCCCGATACCGATGAACTGTATGAGCAAGCCTATCAGAAAGCTTCGTATATATTTTGCGGGCATTTCGAGCTGCTGAAGCTTGCGATAACTTAAGATCGATATCGTAGCCGAGATACCGACGAAAAGAGCAATGAAAAGCAGAGTGAATTGTTGTGTGAGATCCGGGTAGTAATTTTGGCCAAAAAGGAATAAAAGCACCAGTCCAAAAATGATCGTGGTATTCGCAAGCCGATACGCGGAGAACGAACCAAGAAGTCTCCCCTTTTGCTCATTATCAAGTTCTTTGAGCGCGCTTTCCATGACATAGCGGCTGAGCACGATCGATACAAGCAAAATTATTATCGGAATTAGCTCAGTTGTCGTCATTAAATATTCTCGAAAACTATCGGACCTCAAAGATCTCAACGCCGGCGAGCCGCCAACCGCCCGCCGTTCTGATCAAACGGAAAACGGCCGTTCCGCTTTCGGGCTCGCGGGTCAAAAGACGCACAGATAAATTTGTCTCGACCAACGCGCTGTTCTCGTCAAGCATGTCGGCATGCAGCACTGTCGTCGTCCAATTTGTCGCCTGGCCGCTGATGCCGCCGATAAAGCGGTCGGCTTCTCCAGGGATCGCCAACGCCTCGAGGTCTGCTTTGCGATTCGATACCGCGGCCCGATCGAATTGTGCAAAATAATCCTTTATTGAATTGTCGACAGGCGTTGACGGACTCTGTCGATTGCGGATCACGCGAGCCGCAAGACTCGCTCCATATTCCCCGTCTACAAGGATCGCTTCGTTAGCGTACCGTATAACGTCTGCGGTCCGGCCTGTACGAACGCTGACGTCCGCCATGCCGACGTTTGCCCACGCAAGGCTACGGGCAGAAGGCAACGGTTCGTTTAGGACAGCACGGAAGCCCCGTTCGGCTTCGGTGATCTTGTCCTGAGCCAATTGGCTTCGGGCCAGCAAAACCATTACGTCATCGAATCTCGGATAGTCCCTTAAGACCTGGATCGCAGTCTTTTCGGCAGCGGCATAATTCTGCGAATCAAAATCGCGTTTCACCGCCAACAAGAGATCGCTATCAGTGGTCTGCCGAGGCGCAATATCGTCCGAATAGTCGACCTGCGGATAAAGTTTCTCAGGGTCGATCTCGATACGCGATATTGTCTGGGGAGACTTAAAGATAACCTCGCCAAAGCTTTTTGCCCGGATAGCAGCCGGCGTAGTGAGCTTTTGGCCATTCGCAAGCGTTGCGACAACATTGACGTTCACGTCGAAACCGCCCGTATTACGAAGAGCGACCTTCGCTTCGCCGGCGCTCATCTGCGGCAGGCCGACTTGCAAATTGATATCAGTAACGTCGTCGAGCATGTAGTCGACAAGTGCCTTTTCTTCGGAAAATACCCCGCGCAGTTCGGGGAGCGTCAGATTCCCCGTCGCCAACTGCTTCTGGATCCGAGCGGAGAACTCGGTGGAGCTAAGGCGACGCTCCAGCAATCGCCAAAACATCGAACCTTTGTTCGCAACGGCCGAGAAATAATAATCATCGATCCGCGCGACCGACCTTAACGGTGAATCGCGGCGTGAAACGGCGGCATAAGCCGTTCGATGGCGCATGCGCTCGACATCTGCGACATCTTCGCCGTACTTGCTGGCAAGGAATTTCGTGGCCACGTGGCGCGACAGTCCTTCCCGGACAACTCCGCTGCCGTCGTCGGTCACTGTGGCCTTGTCTCCGATCCAATTCTTGGCAATGGCTTCGGCGATCTGCGATACGGTGAGCGAATCCAGCTTGCTGCGGCGAAAAACGCTGTCATCGACCAATATGGTCCCGCCGCTTGCGAAGCCCGCACCTCGGCGAACGCCAACGACTCGCAGAGGCATATTCGGCGCCGGCCCCAAATGGGTTGACATGAACTTTCGGGCCTCCGCTACGACGGCGGCGAGTTCTGATGCTCTTTCTCTGGCCGCCGCCGTGCCGATCTTAGGCGAATAGACCTCGACACCGTTGGCTTCGATGCGTTCCCAATTTCCGGCAACGAAGAAGGGTTGTGCAAAGGACTGGGTCTCAAACGCTCCTGCGGAGTTTGTGCCCGCAGACACCGTCGTCAGGCCTCCGCCGGTAACCTGTACGCGAAACGGAGCGTAGTCAGCGCCTCGCGGAAAGAACCAACTTGTCGGGGTCGGGTACCAGAAGGACATTGGCAGAAATTGGGCGGCCAACGGGGAAACTGCCATGAGCCCGGAGTTATCGCCGGGTTTGATAATGTAGTCGACCTCAGCGGAGACCGTTCCATTTGCAGCGACCGGCGATATACGCATCGCAAATCGCTGGAGCAGGGTCGAGCCGACTCTTTCTTGGGCGGGTGAAAAGTCTGCTGCGGAGCCGGCAACCCGGACCGCGGAGATCGTCGCCAATGGCGTCATTCGAAGTGTCAGGCTACTGGCAGGCCGGCCAGACACGTTCTTGACATCGATCCTCGAACGGATCATGACGTCCCTCGACGTTCCTCCAGCGGGCAAAGTGACCTGAAGGTCATACTTCTGCACCTGCCATGTAGCAGCGATACGCGTTTCGGTTTGAGCGGAAACAAGAACCGTGCCTGCGAGAAACAAAAAAAGGACGTTGACTACCGATATGTTTTTCATCTGGGATCGAAAATGGCCGAAACTATTCTTGGACCAATTCATGTATTTGCTTGAGCTTGATCAGCAACGGCTCCAGCCTTGCTAGCGGAAGTTGGTTCGGGCCGTCGCTTGGCGCTTTCGACGGATTGTCGTGGACTTCCATGAAAACCGCGTCAACGCCGCAAGCGACTCCGGCACGAGCAAAGTGTTCGATGTATTGGCCTTGCCCGTCCGTTGCTTTGCCTAATCCGCCGGGCAGCTGCAGCGAATGGGTCACGTCAAACACGACCGGCACGCCGAACGACCTCATTATGGGAAACGAGCGAAGATCGACGACCAAGTTGTTATAACCAAAACTCGCTCCGCGTTCGGTGAGCAGGATCTTTTCGCATCCAGCGGCACTTAGCTTATCGACAATGTTCTTGGCGTCCCATGGTGCGAGGAACTGGCCCTTCTTTACATTGACCGCCCGGCCGGATTTTGCCGCTTCGACCAGCAGATCGGTCTGGCGGCAGAGGAACGCGGGAATCTGCAGGATATCAGCGACCTCGGCGCATTTCTCGACCTGCCACGGTTCGTGTATGTCCGTGATCACCGGAACGCCGATCTCAGCCTTGACCTGTGCCAACACCTCAAGCCCGAACTCCATTCCACCGCCGCGAAAGCTCTCGATCGAACTGCGATTCGCCTTATCGAACGACGACTTATAAACAAAACCAACCCCAACGCGGCCGCAGATATCCTTGATCGATGTCGCCATGAACATCGCGTGCTCCACCGACTCGACCACACACGGCCCGAGAATGAATGACAATCCGCCATCGCCAAACTGCGTTCCACCGACCTTAAATGAATTGATCGCTTCCATGATCAATCTACCAAACCGCCAAACCAACCCATGATTAGTCGTCGTTCGCGATTTCCGCTCTCTCCGGGATTTCGACTTTCTTATCGCTTGCGACGTCGTGCTCTAGATTTTCGCTCTTCAGGCGGTTTTCCCACGCGGCTTTTACGAATGAAGTAAACAGCGGATGCGGGTCGAGCGGTTTCGATTTGTATTCCGGATGAAACTGACACGCGATAAAGAACGGATGCGTTTCGCGGGGAAGCTCGACGATCTCTACGAATTTGCCGTCGGGCGACGTTCCGCTGAAAACCAAACCTTCTTTACCGAGTACATCGCGAAATTCGGGATTGAACTCGAAGCGATGGCGATGGCGTTCGCTGATGTGTTCGGCACCGTTATAAATGCCGCTTGCCAGCGAATCGGGCTTTAGGTCGCAATCCCACGCCCCGAGCCGCATCGTTCCGCCTAGTTCGTCGACCCCAACCAGATCGCGGAGCTTGAAAATGATCGGAAAGGGCGTTTCCTCGTTGAATTCAGTCGAATCGGCATCCCGCAGGCCGCAAACGTCGCGGGCAAATTCAATGCACGCGGTCTGCATACCGAGGCAGATGCCAAAGTACGGTGTTCCTGACCTTCGAGCGTACTTGATGGCACGCAGCATCCCGGCGATGCCTCGCTTCCCGAAGCCGCCGGGCACCAGGATCGCATCGTAGTCCTGCAGATCGCTTTCGTAATTATCTTTAATGAGGTTCTCTGACTCGATCCACGTGACGTTCACGCGGAGGTCATTCGCTACGCCGGCGTGCGTCAGGGCTTCGCGAAGCGATTTGTAAGAATCCTCGAGTTCGACGTATTTGCCCACGATCGCTATCTTTACCAACCCGCCGGAAGGATCCTTGATAGTCGAAACGAGGTCGCGCCACTTTTTCAGATCGACCGACGGAAACCGCTCGGTCAGGTTAAGGTCTTTGACTATCAGTTCATCGACGCCTTGCTCGTGAAACGCGAGCGGAACCTCATATATCGTCGGCACATCGAGGGCAGAGATCACCGCGTTTTCCTGAACGTTACAGAATAGAGCGATCTTTCGCCGCATGTCGATCGATATCGGCCGATCCGAACGGCAAAGCAGAATGTCGGGCGCGATACCGATCTCTCGAAGTTCGCGAACGCTGTGCTGCGTCGGCTTGGTCTTCAATTCGCCCGCTGCCGCAATGTACGGAACAAGGGTGACGTGGACAAAGATCGCATTGTCGCGGCCCTCTTCGTTACCCATTTGGCGAATAGCCTCGAGAAACGGCAGCGATTCGATATCGCCGACCGTCCCGCCGATCTCAACGATCAAAACGTCTGGCGTGTGGGTGTCGGCCACAGTTCGGACGGCCATTTTTATCTCGTCAGTTATGTGCGGAATCACCTGGATCGTCTTGCCCAGATAATCACCGCGGCGTTCCTTTTCAATCACAGACAGATAGATCCGGCCGCTGGTCCAGTTATTTGCCTGCGAAAGCTTTGCGTGGGTAAAGCGCTCGTAGTGGCCGAGGTCGAGATCGGTCTCGGCACCGTCGTCGGTAACGAAGACCTCGCCGTGCTGAAAAGGCGACATTGTGCCCGGATCGACGTTAATGTACGGGTCGAGTTTCATCATCTGAACGCTCATCCCGCGCGCCTCCAGCAGGCAGCCGAGGCTTGCCGCCGCCAAACCCTTACCAAGGCTCGATACGACTCCGCCGGTTACGAATATGTATTTCGTTGTCTTGTTTTCCATGAGCGTTTCTCCGATTATCGCACGTCATCCGGCTCATCCATATTGCCGCCGGACTTCCCGTCTTGTTTCTTCTTCTGATAGCGCCCATCCTTCATCTGGGCGATGACCTCTTTCGATCTTGCAGCCTCGGGATTAAGGGCATCCTGCAAAGCGTTTACGCCGGCACCCAATTTCGAAAAACTATCGGCGACATTTCTTTCGTGGTCAGCCTCGGTCCGGATCGTCGGCTTCGAAAGCATTCGCAAGCCAGCCCACGCGGCGACGATCAGCAGGACAAAAAATAATAGACCGATCAGATCGCTCATACCGGTACTCCTTGTCTCGTGTGGACCAAGGAACGAACGAGTTCCAGATCGGCTTCGGTATCGACCCCGATCGACCTATTGGCCGTTTCGACGACCTTGATAACCGCACCGTTCTCCAGCGCCCGAAGCTGCTCCAGCATTTCCGATTTCTCGAATGGCGATTGCGGCATCTCGGTGAATTTCAAAAGATACTCGCGGCGATACACATATAGCCCTGTATGCTTTCGAAATGTCCCGATCAAGTCGGGCTCGTTATCGAGTGCCGCCTGCAGCGAGCCAAATTTTGTAACACTTTCTCTCGGGAATGGGATGGGCGAACGCGAAAAGTAAAGGGCCCGGCCCGAACTATCGGAAACGACCTTTACAACATTCAGATCGAGAATCTCGCTGGCTTCGCTGATCGGCTCGCATGTGGTTGCAACGTCAGCGGTGCTGTCACTGATCAGCGCATCGACCGCCAAGTCTATCGTCCGTGGCGAGATGATCGGTTCGTCGCCCTGTACGTTTACTATGATCGAACCCTCAGGCAATCCCGCAGCGACCTCCGCTATGCGGTCACCACCCGAACGATGTTCTGCCGAAGTCATGACCGCCTCGCCACCCGCGTCGGCGACAACGCGCAAGATTCGTTCGTCATCGGTCGCGACGATGACCCGGCCAACCGAACGAGCCGCGGCAGCACGGCTGAGCGTGTGCAGGATCAAGGGAACGCCGTTGATCTCAAGCAACATCTTGCCCGGCAGACGGACAGATTCGTACCGTGCCGGTATTATCGCTATTACATTTTGTTGGGGGTTGTCCCCGTGTTGCTCCACGGGCTTTTAGACTATATTCAAATGCTTCGGTTTTCAAGGTTGCGTCCTCGAAAGTTGGCGCTTGGACGCAGATTGAGTAGACTTTTCTCAACCTTATGGAAAACATCGAATCGGTCGAGGACGGCCCGACTCCACCAGACGCAAGCCTGCAGCGGCCGAACTCACCCGATAACCCGTCGTGGGGATCGGCGGTCGGCCTGGGCGTCTGGGTATTCAGCGTGGCAATGGTCATCTTCCTTCCGAGCATTTTTCTGCTGCCATACGTTTTTACGAGGGGACCCTCTTTTTCGGCAAATGCGGAACTTCTCGAGTTCGTAACGAAAGATCCGACAGCGAT
>JBBQTV010000182.1:0-7768 GCA_038212935.1 Pyrinomonadales bacterium
GACCCACAAGAGGAGTTCGCGTACTTTTCAGCAACCGCGGCAAGCCATACGGCAGAGAATGTTTACCGCGTCCCGCTTCGCGGCGGCGAGATCCAGCGATTGACGAATGGTGAGGGAAATCATTCGGCTTCGTTCAACAAAGGCTTCACTCACTACGTTCATAACTGGAGCGATGTCAATACTCCGCCGCAGCAGCGTCTGTTCCGTTCGGATGGCCGCGTCGAGCGATTGATAAACGAGAATCAAGTCGCCGTGCTGAACGAATTCGCTCTCGGTACGCCGGAATATATGACGGTCAAGACCCGCGACGGTTTCGAGATGGAAGCGGTGATGATCAAACCGCCCAACTTTGATCCGTCGAAAAAATATCCTGTTCTGCAATACACCTACGCCGGGCCGCATGCTCCGCAGGTACGGAATTCGTGGGGCGGCAACCGCTACATGTGGCACCAGATGCTAGCGCAGAAAGGCTACATTATTTGGATGTGCGACAACCGAACGGCGAGCGGAAAAGGCGAAAAGTCGACCTGGCCGGTCTATAAGCAGATGGGCTTGCTCGAGCTTCGAGATATTGAGGATGGAGTAAATTATCTGAAGTCGCTCCCGTACGTCGACGGCGATCGGCTCGGCATTTGGGGCTGGAGCTATGGCGGATTTATGACGAGCTATGCCCTGACGAACAGCAAGAGTTTCAAGATGGGCATCGCGGGCGGATCGGTTACTGACTGGGCGCTATATGATTCGATCTACACCGAGCGATTCATGCAGACGCCGCAGAATAACCCGGCGGGTTACGAACGAACCTCCGTCATAAAGTCAGCGAAAAATCTGAGCGGCAAGCTGCTGCTCATTCACGGCATTATGGACAACAATGTCCATCAACAGAACACGATCCAGCTCGTCAACGAACTGCAGAAGCACGGTAAACAGTTCGAACTGATGCTCTACCCAACTCAACGCCACGGAATCGTAAACGCCGCCCAGCAACACCACATGTACACAATGATGACCGATTTCATCCTGCGAAATCTTTGATAAAGGAAACAGCGGCGGCCGGGATTCACCTTGCCGCCGCCTTCCTTTCTTTTAGCGACCAGTTCAGCTTTTCAATTCATTTTCCGCAAAAAGCAACCAATCCGAAAAGTCAGCGCATCACACGGGGCAAGTTCGCAAACACCACGCGAGAAATCATTTAGCCGAAGCTCTTTCGGCGGTGGCAAGTGATAAATAATCTGAGGTAATTGGAATGCGAGTTAGGCTCTTCCCCTTGGCTTTTCTATGTCTGATCTGCGCCCTTGCGGCGGCGGGGCAGACGGTAGATGAAACGAATTCAACAGCAAGCATCAGCAATGATGGCTTGGTCGTCAACCTTTCGGCCCACAACCGGGGCCGTGCCCTCGAGGTTCCAGCGACCGTTGAGTTGCTGGACCCTTCGGGCACGGTCGTTGCTTCGACCAGGCAGAACGTGAGCCTGTCTCGCGGAAAGCAACGATTGGAATTTACGCTGCCCGCCGAAGATCTTGGTTCCGATGACGAAGACCTCGTTTGGCACCGACTTCGTTATCGCATCGGCAACGCGTGGGGAACCATCTCGCTTTCGCAGATGATCGATGACGTCTTCGAACTTCGCGTGTCTGCGTCATCCGAGGTCATGTCCGGAATGGTCTATCGCGTTCGCGTTTCGTCCATCAATCCATTTACCCGAAGGCCGGTCCGCGGAGTGCAGGTCGGTGCAAAGATCTCGTTGGATCTCAAAACCGGCGACGACGATGAACTTGAGATCAAAACCGAAGCCGTCACAGATGATGACGGGCAGGCGACGCTCGAATTTGTGATCCCGGCTAACACGGCATTTGACGACGACGGCGAGATCGAGGTTATAGGAAGAAAGAATGGGATGGTACGCGAGGCGACCGAAGACCTAGAGAGCGTGCTGACGCGTTCCGAATTCCTTATGCTGACGGATAAGGCGTTGTACCAGCCGGAGCAGACGATAAACCTCCGCGGCATCTATCTGGAAGGCGTGGTGGGCAAGACGATCGCCGCGGGGCGTGAGGTCGATATTCGCATAGAGGACGAGGAAGATACCGTTGTTTTTCGCCAGAAGCTGACGACCTCTGAATTCGGCGTTGCGTCGACGGCGTGGAACATTCCGCCCAACGCCAAACTCGGACGCTACACGATAACCGTTCGCGATGAATACGGCGAACAGATCGGCTATCAGAACCTGAAGATCTCGCGATATGACCTGCCGAATTTCGCCGTGCGTGCCGACCCGGACAAACCGTATTACCTTCCCGCCGACACGGTTGCCGAGCTCGCGATCCGTGCCGATTACTTGTTCGGCAAACCGGTGACGAAAGGCAAAGTCCGTGTGGTCGAAGAGAAAGACCGGCAGTGGAACTGGCGCGAGCAGAAATACGATATTGACGAAGGTCAGGTCTTCGAGGGCGAGACGGACGTCGATGGAAAGTTCATCGCACGCTTCGAGCTTGGCGATGGTTTTGCCAAACTGAAGGAGCGCGACTGGAGCAAATATAGTGACGTGAGCTTCGCGGCCTACTTCACCGACCCGACGACGAACCGCACCGAGCAGCGACGGTTCGACATCCGCCTGACAAGCGAGCCGATCCATGTTTATTTCACTGTTGCCGAAGACAACCCGCATTCCTCGCTTCCTGTCATTGTTTACGTCACCGCGTTCTATGCCGACGGAACGCCTGCCAAATGTGACATTGAGATCCGCGGAAGCAAAGACGAAGATGATAGCTTTCGGACGATGCACCGAACGCGGACCAATTCGCTAGGTGTCGGAAAAGCGGAATTCCGACTGCCGAAGGCCGACCAATTTGATGAGAGCGTTTATCTTCGAATCTCAGCGAAGGACGAGAAAGGCCAGATCGGTACAGAGGATCGCCGCGTCGAGTTTGATGATGAGGACGACGATGCCATAAATGTGTCAGCCGTGCGCACGATCCTTAAGCCCGGCGAGACGATCGAGGCGGAGATCGTTTCTACACAAAAGAACGGCCCGGCGAGGGTTGATATCGTCCGCGGCTGGACCGTTCTTACGGGAGCCGATGTTGAGCTGCGAAACGGACGAGGCCGGCTAAGCGTGCCCTACGACCCGCAGTTTCAAGGCGAGATAAAGATCGTGGCTTACCTCGAACCGGATACCGAGGTTGATGAGGTAATTCGTTCCGCACGCCAGGTGATCTATCCGGTCAAGCAAAATCTGAACGTCGACGCAACATTCGGCAAAGCGCTATACAAGCCGGGCGAGGACGCCAAACTGACCTTTGGTGTAACGGATGCTGCCGGCGTTGCGGCGGAGAGCGCGCTGGGCGTTGCCATTATCGACACCGCCGTCGAGCACCGTGTCCGGACCGATACGGAATTCGGCTCTATGATGAGCAATTACCTAGGTTGGCTCGGCTACGGCAACAGCATCGGCCAGGTGAATATAAAGGACATCCGCGACCTGGACCTGACAAAGCCGATCTCGGCAGAGATGCAGTTAGTGGCTGAGGCTTTGCTCGCCGACACATACTATCGCCCGAGCGTTTTCTTCAGTGACAATCTGCTTTCCGACGCAAAGTACGCTTTCGTCAATCATTACCGACCGCAGGCCGAAATGATCAGTAACGCCTTGCGTTCGGTGTTTGATGCCACCGGAGGCGAATATCCGGCCGATGAAGCGTCGCTCGTAAGGATGCTTCGAACGAAAGACATCGAATTCGCATTGGTTCGCGACCCCTGGGGCGGCCGGTACCGTACGCAGTTCGGCCTGGAGAAAGAGAATGCGTTCGTTCGGTTGATCTCGAACGGCCCGGACAAAAGGCCGGAGACCGCGGATGACTTTGAGATCGAGAAAGTGAACTTCAAGTATTTCACGCCGACCGGCCGAAAGCTCGACGACGCGGTCAAGAACTTTCATGAACGCACCGGCGGGTTCATTCGCGACCGCGGGACGCTGCTCAGCGAGATCGGGGTCGAGGAACTCAGCGACGTCAATGGCCGTCCGTACGAGGTCGAATTCGGAACCGAGCGGCGCACCTATACGATCACGATCAGAAGTCTGGGTCGCGACGGCAAGAAGGACAGATATTCATGGAGCGGCGATGATTTTACGGTATGGACGAATCAGATCGATTATTTTGATGCGATCGAGGCAAAGATCGCGGCCGTGCAGCGTGATCTATCCAAGATCCCGATGACGATCGAAGAATTTAAGGCATCGTTGCAATCGGCGGGGATCGATCTGGATGCCCTTCGGGATGGCTACGGGCGCCCACTGTACGTCGTGGTCAGTCAATACTCAAGACCTTGGAATCGGGTCACGACCGAACGAGTCCGGCAGTATGGGGTCGAGGGATTCGTAGATAAACAGACCATCACGCCAGTCACGCAGGAAGTGATCAGCTTTACGATCCGCTCTGTTGGCGAAGATGGCAAAGAGGGAACGTGGCGCGATCTTACGTTGACGCAGGTGATCCATGTGCTATCAGAACGGAGCAAAGACGACGAGAAACCGATAATCAAAATGGTGAAGATCTCGGAACCGGGCGACAACAAAAACTCTGGTTCTATAGCCGGCACCGTCACCGATCCCTCAGGCGCCGTCATTCCGGGTGCAACCGTTACGGCGACCAACGATGCAACGAGGCAGGCCCGAAGCGTGACGTCGAGCGATGCCGGTAGATTTCTAATCGTCGGACTATCGCCCGGGAAATACACCGTTTCGGCCGAGTCCCCGGGGTTTAACAGATCCACGTTCATTGGCGTCTCGGTGTCGACGGGAATAACCTCGAGTCTGACGATACAAATGGAAATTGGCGGTGTGAGCTCGGTTGTTGAAGTCACAGCGGGGGGCGAAAATTTGATCAATACTTCAAATGCTTCTATTAGTGGCCAGAGGGCCTCAAGTGAGATACTCGCTCTCCCCATAAATGCTCGCGACCCGCTTGCGCTGCTGCAGCTTCAGCCCGGTGCGGCGGCTGCGCAGGAAGATCAACTTTCTACTCCGCGGCTCCGACAATATTTTCCCGAAACGCTGCTTTGGAATCCGGAGCTCATCACCGGTTTGAATGGGCTTGCCGAACTCAATTTCAAGATGGCCGACAACATCACGACGTGGAAGGTCTACACCATCGCATCGACCCGCGATGGCAAGGTCGGTGTAGCTGAAAAAGAAGTGACCGCGTTCCAGTCGTTCTTTGCCGATCTCGACCCGCCGCGGTTTCTGACCAATGGCGACGAGATCTCGCTTCCCGTCCAGATCCGAAATTATACAGAAACGCGGCAGAAGGTCGGCGTCACGATGGACACGGCTGATTGGTTCTCATTTCTCGCGACTGACCGGCTCGATATAGAGGTGCCGTCCGGCGAGACGGAGAACGCCGTTTTCGGCTTCCGAGCGACGCGGCCGATCAAGGACGGAAAGCAACGTGTAACCGCGATCGCTAAAACCGAATCTGACGCGATAGAAAAGCCCGTCACCGTGCGACCCAACGGCGAAGAGATCGTCCGCACCGAATCGAAATATTTCTCCGGTAGCGGCACGTTCGCCGCCGACTTTCCGGCCAACGCGCTTTCGGGAACGCAGCGGGCTGAGGTGAAGATCTATCCAAACCTTTTCGCACACATCACCGAATCGGTCGAGGGCATGCTTCAGCGGCCATATGGCTGCGGCGAACAGACGATATCGTCAACATACCCGAATCTGATGATCGTCAAATTCGTCAAGGAAGACACGCCGCTGCGGCGACGCGCGATGCGAAACCTGCTTCGCGGTATCGAACGCCTTGTCGGCTATCAGGCGTCGGATGGTGGTTTCACCTATTGGGGCGGGCGCAGTTCCGCTGACATCGCGCTTACGGCGTATGCACTCAGATTTTTGCGGGACGCCAGCGGGCATATCGCTGTCGACCAAAGCGTCATCGAGCGTGCCGAGAAATGGCTGATCAGCCAGCAGAAGGCGGACGGGAGCTGGAACGTCAGCTACGCTTGGGAGCAAACGCAAAACGAACGCCGGGCGAAAATGATGACGACTTATGTCGCCCGTTCGCTGGCGATGCAGGCTGGAATGAAATCCGGTGAAAATGAGACCCAGATTCCGCAGAGCGAAGCTTTGGCTGCATCCCTTAAGAAAGGCATCGGCTATCTTCACGGTCGCAATGCCGAGATCGATGAGCCATTTACACTCGCTCTGCTCGGCCTGATCTCACTTGATACGAACGACATTGCAGGTGCCGAGGCAGTAGCCGGCCGGCTCATTGGGCTGGCGAAAGACGAAGCCGGTGCCGCATATTGGAATCCGGAAACAAACACGCCATTTGGCGGCTGGGGCAGGACCGGCCGGGTCGAAACAACGGCACTCGCCGCGCAGTTCCTCGCTCGCTTGCAAGGCAACGTAGCAGAACGAAGCGAGCTGCTTTCGCGGGCGATGCTGTTTCTATTTAAAAACAAAGATCGCTACGGCGTGTGGTATTCGACGCAGACGACGGTCAATGTGCTCGATACGTTCCTCGCCGTGATGGCGAAGGCCGAAACGCTGGATCAGAGCGAGATAACGGTAAGGCTCAACGGCGGAGAGGCCTCGAAGCAGACAGTGCCGGCCGATCGGCTTGAGCCTATCATCGTTGATGTTACCGGTAAGCTGAAAACCGGCGCAAACGTGATCGAGATAGCTGGCGAGGCCGGTATACCGTTGATGGCAAACGTGGTTGCCGGGCATTATATCGATTGGAATGATTCGGTGTCGGCGAGTCGTAACGTCAATGATTCGCGAGCGGTCGAACTCGATGTGAAATGTGACAAAACGACCGCGGCAATTATGGACGAGATAACATGTGCCGTGCGGGCAGAGCGAGTCGGGTTTCAAGGATATGGGATGCTGCTTGCTGAGATCGGGACGCCGCCCGGAGCCGACGTCAGCCGCGAAGCGCTCAAAGAAGCAATGGAGGCCGACTGGAGCTTTTCACGTTATGACGTGCTGCCTGACCGCGTAGTCGTTTATATGTGGGCTCGCGCTGGCGGAACGAATTTCAACCTAAAATTCCGTCCGCGGTACGGCATCAACGCCCAAACTCCGGCTTCGATCGTTTACGATTATTACAATCCCGAGGCCCAGGCTATCGTGCCTCCGGTTCAGTTTGTTGTAAGGTAGACGGCCATTTATTCGCCGCTCGCGGATCCTGCGAGGACGACCTCGGGGAATTCAGCCGCGAATTGGTCGCCGGGTAGCGAATCGATGGCACCGCGAAGGGGTTTTGAGCCGACGTTTGGTTTGAAGTTGCCGTTTTCGTCGTAGAGGCGGCGGTATTGGGCGGTGTTGCGGATGATGCCCTGAACGTATCCTTTTGTCTCGCGGAATGGGATCGCTTCAACGAAAAGGTCCATTTCCATCGGCAGGGTTCGCCGCCACGTGACAACGCGGCCGGGGCCGGCATTATAGGCGACCGCCATGTATTCGACCCGGCCGTATTTATCGAGCTGTTCACGCATGTAGGCGGTTCCGAGTTCGATGTTCAAGGCCGGTTGATAGAGGTCGCTGCCGGTCGCGACGCGGGCTGTGACGCCGTGTTTGCGGGCCATCATCTGCGCTGTCGGCAGCAAGAGCTGCATTAGTCCGTATGCGTTGGCCGAAGATCGCACGGACGGGTTAAAGATAGACTCTTGGCGTATCAAGCCGGCGACCTTGTAAACATCCAGATCTCGGTGTTTCGCCCACTTCTTGACGTGGTCCCACGCCATGTGCGGATAAAAG
>JBBQTV010000183.1:0-7748 GCA_038212935.1 Pyrinomonadales bacterium
GTTATCCGTCGGCTCGCCGTTGATCATGAATTGGCATTTCGCGGCCAACGGATGCTCGTTCGCGGCTTTTGCTCCGGTGCTTGCCCGCTCTTCCTCGACCGTATAAAGCAGCCCGATATCGGTGATTCCTTCTTTTCTCAATTGTTCGGCCGCGGTTATCTGTGCGGCGATAATGCCTTTCGCGTCACACGCCCCGCGGCCATATATCTTCTCGTCATCTTCGGTCGGCGGAATGAATGGCGGAACCGTGTCCATGTGCGTCGACATCCAAACCTTCGGCTTGTCGTTCAGTGTCGCGATCACGTTGTTCTGGTTCGCCGAGACCGGCTGCAATTCCACTTTCCACCCGAGAAATTCCAATTGGTCCCGCAGAAACAATCCCACCGCTTCCTCTTCGCCCGAAGTCGAAGGAATGTTCATCAAGCTTTTAGTTAATCTGAAAAGGTCCATTTTAATTCTGAGGTAATCGGTCTGCCATCATCGCTTTTAGTTCTTTCAATTCATTCTGCAGATCGGCAATAGACGGTTCGCCCCGCTCGGGGGCAGTTTGATTGTCTCTATGAATAAAGAACGTCGCCAGAGTGGCCGTCATATAGCCGAAAACTGCGAACCCATAAATTGCGAGCATCAAACACAGCATCCGGCCCTCGGCTGTTTTCGGAAAATAGTCAGACCCGATCGACGTTATCATCATCGCCGTCCACCACAAGGCATCCGCATAATTCACGAATCCGCCTTCGACGCTCTGTTCGAAATTATACATTCCCGCGCCGCCGGCAAGTATCACGATCAGCGTCAACATCAGCACGTATCCAAGACCCCGGCGGCTAAACGCAGCTCCCAGCGACCGCATTCCGCGGTTTAGAGAAGTCAATATTCGCACCAACCGCAGACCGCGTGCGGCCCGTGCTGCTCGCAGCAATCTGAAAGCTTGAAACGCCCGAAAGATCCGAAGGGCCGGCAATGCCAGAGCAAGCAGCGTCAGCCAATGCCTCTTTATATATTCGAATTTCTCAGGTGCCAGCAGCAGCTTAATACCGTAATCGACACCGAAGATGATCCAAATGACATTCCCCAGCGTATCCAGAAAAGGGCTGATCCCCCGCGTCATCTCCAGGACGAGCAGGACCAACCAAATGATGCTCAGTATCAGCATCGGGATCTCCAGCCATTCGTCCAGTTGGTCGACTATCGCCCACCGCTCTGCCTTGATCTCTTTCTTTACGATCTCTTTCTCAATTTTTTCCATCCGATAACCTCGCGAAACTTTCTGTCACTCGCAGAGATTATCGCATAGCGGAACAAGTAGCTTTGTGCGCTTGGCAACGACCAGCGTCTGGATGCTACTCAGAAGAAACCTTGGTGAAGCCTTTTAATCACGTCGGCGACAATCTCTTCCCTGACAACAAACGTCAGATTCACGGCTGATGCACCGTGTGAAACTAGTGCGATGTTCACATCCGCGATCGTCGAAAATATCTTTGACGCAAGGCCGGTCGATGCCCGAAGGCCTTCCCCGACGACACAGATCACCGCGTAGCCGCTCTCCGCTTCAACGTAGCCCAATCGCGAGAGTTCCTCAACGATCTTTTCGATCGACGCCGTATCATCCAGCGTCAGAGCGATCGAGACTTCAGACGTGGAGATAACGTCGATCACCGTGCGATATCGGTCAAATACCTGAAAGACTGCGCTCATGAACCCGGACGCGCCAAGCATCCGCGCCGAACTGATCCTCAATATCGTGATGTTTTTCTTGCTGGCGATCGATTTTATCTTATTCGGCGCCTCACCCGATTCGGTCACGATCATTGTGCCGATCTCATCGGGCTCGAAAGTATTGCAAACACGAACCGGAATGCCGCTGTCGACGGCCGGCTTTATGGTCTTTGGATGCAAGACCTTGGCACCAAAATAAGCAAGCTCGGCCGCTTCTTCGTATGAGAGGACCGGAATTGTTCGGGCATCGCCGCTTATCCGCGGGTCGCAGGTCATCACACCGGTCACATCCGTCCAGATCTGCAATTCACCTGCATTCAACGCAGCCGCGACGATCGCTGCCGAATAATCCGAACCGCCGCGGCCAAGTGTCGTCGTCTCGCCCGAACGGTTCCCGGCAATGAAACCGCCCATCACCGGGACCTCATCCGCCGCCAGCGAAGGCTCAAGTTCGAGCCGAACGATCTCATTGGTCTCATCGATGAGCGGCTGTGCGGCTCCGAACTCGTCGTCGGTCATTATCAATCTGCGCGAATCGAACTGGCGGGAGTTGATTCCCTTCGCTTTCAGCACCTCAGCCAGCAGTCGCGACGAAAGCTGTTCGCCATACGAAAGGATCGCGTCCTTCAGCATCGAGAGCGGCAGCGACCGCCGCGAGGTCCGCAGGAGCAGGTCCCAAAGCTCGCCGCGAACAAGGTCTAGTTCCGCCTCAAAAAGGTTCGCACCGCCTTTCTCGATAAAATGGTTCGAAACGTCGACATGCCGCTCAAAGTGAGGTTCGAGCGACGCAAATGCCGCCGCAAAGTCGCCCTTCTTCGCCGTTTCAAACGCCATGAGCAGAGCATCGGTCACCTTTGTCATTGCCGATACGACGATCACCGGACGACGCTCCAGTTGTGTCGACACGACCGCAAAAACGCGCTCAAAGGCCGCGACGTCGCCCACCGACGTCCCGCCGAATTTCATTACAGTTGGAGTTTTTTGTTCGCTCAAATCGCCTAAGAGATTCAACCGTTTGTTATGGCATTGTCAAGTTTCCCTGATGCCACGCGGTCACCCGCACAAAACGGCGCCGCCGTTTATGTTCATCACCTCGCCGGTGATGTGACGCGACCAGGGCGAAAGGAGGAAGCAGATCGCAAGGGCAACATCGTCCGTCGTGGCGATCCGCTCCAGCGGAATAGATTTGACCACGCTTTTGTAATAATCGGGATCGTCGAAGACCGGCCGGACCATCGCGGTCTCGATCCAGCCCGGAGCGACACAATTAACGCGTATCTTCGGGCATAGCTCGCTCGCCAGGGCTTTTGTGAATGAGATCTGCCCGCCTTTTGACGCGGCATAGTTCGAGAAATTAGCCTCGCCGCGTTGGCCAGCCGTCGATGAAACGAGCACGATCGAACCCGACTCGCGTTTCTTCATCGACGGCACACAAGCCTTCGACATCGCCCATGCGGATTTGAGATTGGTGTTAAGGACCTTGTTCCAAACCTCTTCGGACATGTCCTCGATGGGCGCACCTTCCCAGATACCGGCATTCAAAACAAGCAGATCGATCCCGCCAAATTCCTCTATGGCCCGGTCCGCAACACGCTTAGCTTGCAGAAACTCTGATGTGTCGCCCTTGACCGCGACCGCCCGAACGCCTCGCTCCTCACACAACCGCACCGTCTCCGCCCCCTCAACGTCGTTCGTCAGATAATTGACAATGACATTCGCTCCCGCCTCCGCAAGCCGCAAGGCCGTGGCACGTCCCACGCCCCGCGAAGCCCCGGTTACGACCGCAGTTTTCCCGGCAAAAAGGTTATTCGGAAGCGAGATCGAAGGTGTGTTGTCCGTCATAGTCCTCGTATTCCTTTGCTATCGCGAAGCACGTTGATGTTTCCTAGAATAATTTGTGACGATAGGATAGCTGTAATCCCAATTAAAAATCAAAACGGCGGCATCGATAGACACCGCCCCTCCTAATTTTTTGCGCGAGACTATTGCTCGGGCTAATTATTTTCGTTTCGGGTTCGTCTCAACAATCCTAGAATAACGGCAACCAATTCGGCGGGCTCGAACGGCTTGGCGACGTGTGTACAAATCCCGCTTCGATAGCGCTTAAACGGTCTGAAACGCGAGCATGAGCCGTGAGGGCGATCGCCGCAATGTTGGTCGATGGATCTTGCGGATCGCCTCCCCGAAGCTTCCGAATGAGGGAATAGCCGTCCTCTTCCGGCATTTCAATGTCACTAATCAGCAGATCGAATTCATTACCTGTTATCTTTGCGAACGCTTCCGCGGCACTTGACGCCGGGATAACAGCCGCACCGAAAGTTTCAAGCATCGCCAGCATCATCTCGCGGGTGTCCGGTTCATCGTCGACCAACAGGATACGGACCTCGGCGAGGGCCGATTTTTCACTAAATACGCCTCGCGCAAGATTTCCCTGCAAGACCGCCGGTTGCTGGCCGTCCGCGTCGGGAAAGATGCCTACTGAGGGCTCTACATCAATCATTGATGGGATCTTGATCGCGAAGGTAGAGCCTCGCCCTAGTCCGTCACTCGCGACGTGTGCCGTACCACCGTGGAGTTCGATCAAATGTCTAACGATCGATAAGCCAAGCCCTAGACCACCATACTTGCGGGTTTTCGAACCATCGGACTGCCTGAATCGATCAAAAACAAAGGGAAGAAAGTCAGCTTCGATCCCCATCCCCGTATCGGTGACTACAACCTCGACGTGCGAATCGACGCGTTGAAGGCGAACCTGCACCCGTCCGCCATCCGGTGTAAATTTTATCGCGTTGGCAAGCAGATTCCAGATCGCCTGCTGTAGTCGTTCACTGTCGCCCGAGACCAGGCCAGCACGCGGGTCGATCACCGTATGCAGATCAATCCCTTTGTTATCCGCGGCGGGACGTAGTGCCTCAACGGCGGAGGTGACCACGCCCGATATCTCGACCGGACGCACATCAAGCCGCAGCTTTCCGGTAACTATCCGTGAAACGTCTAGAAGGTCCTCGATAAGTTGATTTTGTGAACGGGCGTTCCTTTCAATGGTCTCGAGTGCGGTTTGCAGCCGCTCAGGATCGGGGTTCGTCGTTCGCAGTATCCGAGCCCAACCGAGGATCGCACTGAGCGGAGTCCGCAGTTCGTGCGACACCGTAGCCAGAAACTCGTCTTTCAGTCTGCTCGCCTCAGTCGCTTCCTGATACAGTCTACGGCTTTCCTTTTCCGCGCGGCGACGATCATATATCTCGCGGTTCAGCTCATATATCTTTTTTGTAAGCAAGCTGAATTTTTGGTCAGCCTTCTCTTTGGACGTGAGCCGCAGAAAGATGAGTGCCGGATGGGAAGTGCCGTTCGACTCCGCAGCCGGCGATATTACCGCTCCCTCACAGCGAAAGTCAGCCACCTCGCCCGAACCATTGGCAGAGATCGACATCGAACCCAATACCATCTGTCGGCTGCGCTCGCAGTTATCCAGATATTGACGGAGTTTGTCAGGAGGTGTGGGGGAAAGGTCGAAAAGGCTCCGGCCCTTCAGCTCTGCCGGCACGGATCTTAAAACTTTACAAAGAGGCGGGCTCGCGAACAAGACCTTGCCGTCACTAGTGACGACCACCGTCGGTTCGGGAAATATCTTTGCCAACTGGGAGATCTCGCTAAGTTCCAGGACTAATTCCCTCCTTTCACATATTCACGTCCGACGGCGGCTTCTGATTCCTCGGTCGGCTGCAGATGGACCGTGACGACACAGCGGCCATGTCCCTCAGCGATGGTTTCTTCCAGAACGACCTTCGCGTATCCCAGATTCTCAGCGGCGATCGATCCAAAAACATTTGACGTCATCATGCACATCGCCGGTCGATTAAGCACCTTGTCAGCAAATGGACAGATAGTATTGTGCAGAACGATCTTTTCTTCACTTTCTTCGACGATCGAAAAATCGCCTTCTATTCTCTTCTTAAGATCGACCAGCACGTTCGCAACCTGCCGCCGGTCTAGGTTCTCCGTCTGAAGGGCAGATCGGTAGTAATTATTGATCTCACGCCCCATGTTTTGCCCAACGACGCTCACAAACCCGGACGCTTCATCGAGCCCGACGACATCTTGCAGTGTCCCTGATAGCTCACGTATTAGAGTTCGCATAAAGACGTCACGCTCTAGTGGCACGTCTAGATCATCAATTTCCGTCGACAACATCGCTTCTTCCATTCACCGCCCCCCCTTGGACTTCGATACCCGCAAGTCTCTGACAGTTTACGCTTAGAGAGAAAGATGGGCAAGCTTTTTTGGGATCGCAGCGTTTTTGCCCGGCCGCCAGCTCCAGTTCGTAAGAATCCCTTTCCGTAATATAATCACCAAATGCACGACGCCAACCTTCTCGACGATCAGCCGATCGCCTGGACGCCCACGCCCGACGTAATTGAACGCGCGCAACTTACAAAGTTCATGCGACAGGTCGGCGTTTCAACCTGGGACGAACTCTACAAGTTCTCCATCCGCGACGTCGAAAAGTTCACCGAAGAGGTCGTCAAGTTCCTCGACATCAAATTCGACCCGCCGTACGACAAGCTTCTCGACACATCCAACGGCATCGAGTTTCCCGTCTGGTTTTCCTTGCTGAATAAAGGCGGTGACGCCGAGTCAGAACCGGGAGCGATAGCGACTGGGTTCCCCGCTCACGCAGGCTTAAACATCACCACAATGTGCCTCGACCGCTGGCAAACAGACGAGATGAAAGACCAGCCGGCAGTGAGATTTGAAAGCGAAGCGGCCAGTTACGGTGATGGGTTGTTGGCCAAAGTCGCAAATCGAATCTCCGGCGATAAGCCAAATTGTTATTCACACTCGGTAACTTATGGCGGACTCTTCGATGAAGTCGAAGAATATGCTTCGGCCCTACGTAAACACGGTCTAGGTAAAGGGGATGCAATCGGCCTTCATCTGCCAATGTCGACTCAAACGGTTATCGTGCTTCTGGCAATAGCACGCATCGGAGCTATTGCCGTCCCAGTGTTCTCAGGGTACGGCGTCGAAGCAATTGCAGCGAGACTGGACGCAGTAAAGGCAAAGGCACTCTGCACCATGCTGAGTTTTCCGCGTCGAGGAAAGTGGTTCGACTCGATGAAAATGGCCGTCGAAGCCGTTGAAAGAGTTCCGACGGTCGAAAAGGTCTTCTGGAACAACTACGAGGGCGATCCCCAGGGAAATACTGACTATCCGGGGTTAGACGAACGTTTCGTTTACGGACCGTGGTGGGAAGGAGATGGTGCTGTAGAACCCACCTCCGCCGAAGACCCACTGATTATCCTCTACACCTCCGGCACGACCGGTAAACCCAAAGGCATCGCTCACACGCATGCGAGTTTTCCGATCAAGGCGGCGCAGGACATGGCGTTCGGCACCGATGTCGGCAAAGGCACGCGGATCTCTTGGTATACGGATATCGGCTGGATGATGGGGCCGTGGCTGATCTACGGAGCGCTCATAAACGGTGCGACCATCTGCATCTACGACGGCGCTCCCGATTACCCGACGCCCGACCGTATGTGGGAATTCTGCGCCAAGCACAAAGTCGAGGTGCTCGGCATTTCGCCTACCCTCATCCGCTCGCTCGCTTCGCATGAAACTAATATGCAAACGCCGGGACCGCAGGCGTCCCGCCTGCATGAGCGTGAAACGAGAACAGGCGCCGCCCCATCGACACCTCCTGACACTGACGTTACGAGCACGCCAGGCGGCGTTGCAGGCGAGACGCCTGCGTTCCCGGCAAAAGTTCCCTTCGAACGCCACGACCTTTCATCTCTACGTATTTTCGCCTCGACGGGCGAACCTTGGAATCCCGCTCCGTGGTGGTGGCTGTTCGAAAAGGTTGGCAACAGCAAATTGCCGATCATAAACTATTCCGGCGGAACGGAGATCGCCGGCGGCATTTTGATGGGCAATCCGCTTTTGCCGATAAAGCCATGTTCGTTCCCCGCTCCGTGCCCCGGAATGGACGTTGATATTCTCGACGACGACGGCAACCCGGTCGAAGA
>JBBQTV010000184.1:0-7695 GCA_038212935.1 Pyrinomonadales bacterium
CTGTGTTGCGTGTTTCGATCAGCAGATGCCCTCCGTTTGGCATGGCGTCGCGGGCGTTCACCGCCAGATTGATCAGCACCTGTTCGTATTGTCCGGGATCGACCTTTACGCTCGAAATTCCGTCCGTCAATCGGGCGTCCAACTCGATGTCGTCACCGATCAGCCGACCCGTCATCTTCCATAAACTACCGAGCAGGGCATTCAGATCAACGACTGTCGGATTGAGCGGCTGACGGCGGCTGAATGCCAAAAGCTGCCGCGTCAATGCCTCGGCGCGTTTGCCGGCATCGTGGATCCCGGTCAACGACGTTCGGGCCCGTTCATCTCCAAAGTCCCGGCGGAGAAGCATCTCGCTATAACCATTTATCACGGTCAATAGATTATTGAAGTCGTGTGCGACACCGCCGGCCAACTGGCCGATCGCCTCCATCTTCTGGCTTTGGAGAAGCTGTTCCTCGAGATTCTTTCGTTCGGTCAGGTCCGTCATGCCCCCGATCATTCGTATCGGCACGCCCGCCGAATCGTGGATGACGTACCCCCGATCAAGAACAAAAGCGTAGCTTCCGTCGCTCTTACCAAAGCGATATTCGCCCGACCAAGAATCGGCTCCACCGTCGATAACCCGATGAACGTCGGAGACAACACGTTCCTTATCATCCGGATGAATCCGGCTTGTCCACGATTCTATTGTGGGGACCAGTTCATCTCGGGTGAACCCGAAAAGTTCCTCAAAGCCCTCGTTCCACCAGAGCATATCGTTAACCAGATCCCAATCCCATATCGAGTCGTTCGTAGCCTTTGCAAGCAGCTTAAACCGCGCATCGCTTTCTTTAACTTTTTCCCGGTCTTTGCGGATCTCCGTGACATCTTTGAAGTAAACGGAGAGGCCTTCGTCCGACGGATATGCTCTAATATCGAACCATGTTTCTAAAGGCGGAAAGAAGATCTCATACTCGACAGCGATGCCCTCCGACATTGCACGTCGGTAGGAAGTTTCGATCTCGGTACCGACAGAGTCCGGAAATGCCTCCCAAATAGACATTCCGATAAGCTCGGCCCGACCCCTTTGGACCATCGTCTCGGCCTCACTATTTACATATGTGAATTTCCAATCCTTGTCGACTGTAAAGAAACCATCGGTGATGCTCTCGAGCGTAGCCGTGAGCCGGTTCGCGAGCCTCGTGGCGTTGAGTTCTAGTTCCTTTGTCTCATGTATGTCGATCGCCGTGCCGTACCACGTCGTTATCTCGCCCGAACTATCGATGATCGGCTGAGCCTGAACGCGAAACCAACGGTACATGCCGTCCGAACCACGCTTGACGCGGTACTCGACCGAGTAATTCGACTTGGCCTCAACGGTCTTGTACCATTCGGACGCTACGACCTCGCGATCTTCGGGCAAGACAGCTCCGAACCATGCGGACGGCACCGAGCTCGACGGAATGCCAAGGTATTCATAAAACGACTTGTTGGCGAAATCCAGCGAACCTGTCGGCGACGCCGTCCAAACCACTATAGGCATCGATTCGGCCAATTGCCGAAAGCGCCTCTGGCTCTCTGCGAGTGACTCTTCGGCTTCCTTTTGGTCAGTAATGTCCTGAATGGCACCCTGCAGCCCGACGATCGTCCCGCTCTCGTCACGAACGGCCGAGCCTATTGTTCGAACCCAGATCGATCGACCGAGTGCCGTAGTTTTTTGCACTTCTACGTCATACGGCGTGCCATTTGTTTTGCATTCCTCTACCAGCAGGGCGATCTTATCGCGACACTCAGGAGCGTGAAACTCGACCGCTTCTGCGACTGTCGGTCTGTAACCGAGCGGCATATCGTGGATGATGCAGGCCTCGTCAGACCAAATGATCTCAGTGTCCGGAAGCTGTCGCGTCCAGCCGCCGAGCTTGGCGGCCCGGCCTGCGATCTGTAGCAGCGATTGACTGATCGCGAGTCGTTCATTCGCATCTTTCAGCTCCTGGCTTCGCTTGAGGATGTCGGCCTGGGCTGCTTTGCGTGCGGTTATATCCAGAACCGTGCCGGTTAGGCTTACCGGTTCTCCAGAAACATTTGTAGCGATCTCTCCACGTTCGTGAACCCACTTTATCTCGCCGTTCGGCAAAACGATTCGATGTTCGATATCCAGCTTTTCGATGCCGTCCACCGCTTTCAAGTGAGCCGCCAGCATTTCCTGCCGATCCTCGGGATGAACGGTGTCAAAAAACGCGTCGATACTGGAGGCAAATTCATTCGAATCTAGCCCGAACATCCGATAGGTCTCATCGGACCATGTAAGACGTCTTGTCTTAAGATCCAAATTCCAGCTTCCAAGATTAGCGATCTCTTGCGCCTTGGCAAGGCTTTCTTCGCTGCATCGGCGAGCTTCCCGGGAGAGCGATAGAGAAACGAGATTGGCGATGGAGAGCGCGAAGCTCTGCTCGTCGCTCGCCCATACGCGTGCTTCGCCCACGTTCTCCAAACAGATCACGCCGGAAACATGTCCTTCGACGACGACCGGAGCATCCAGCATCGAAGCAATGCCGAGAGGTTTCAGATATGATTCTGCGAAATCCTTGGTTACCGGGTCGGTTAAAGCGTCATTTGCCACGATGATCTGCTTCGTATTTACCGCTTCAAAATATGCAGGAAAATCTGTTTCGGAAAGCTCGAGGCCCGATTCGTGTGTTTCGCTGGCCGCCACGTAAAGATCATCTGCGACGATCTTCGTGCGATCGTCACTAAGGCTCCAGATACTTACGCGTTCAACATTCAGGGTCTGCGAGACACATTCAGTTATGAGACGCAAAGTTTCGTTGATGCTCTTATTGGCGAGGATTCCCGAACCTGAAAGTTTCGTGAGTTCATCGAGCTGCCGTTTGAACCGCTCGTTCGTTTCCTTTAGCTTTTGTTTAGCAGTGCGGCTGTCGATCGTGGCCCGCATGATCTCAGCCATCGAATCGAGCATTTGTTTTTCTTCAGGTATGAATGTCGCTTCGCTATCGGCAGGTTCGTCGAGGTAAACGATCTCAAGAGATCCGGAGGTTCCATCAGACAAAGTAAAGTCAGACCTAAGTGAGATCTCAGAACCGCGATATCCTTCTGTCTTTGCTTCCCGGTCGAAAAGGCATACGCGCCCGGCGGCCCTCTCCGGATGCTGTACGGTCGTCGGCAGAACTACCGCTATCTCTTGTAAAAGTACATCGATCTCTGTCGTATCGTTGCGAAGGAGATCGGATACTTTGTGAAGCCCGCTGATCTCTTTTATTCGTTCACCGAGATCATGGTTCAGGTCTTTTTGAGCGATCTCTGCTATTTTGCGTTCCGTAACATCGACATGCGTGATGACCGCCCCGGCAGTCACGTCGCCGCCAAGCGCCGTTACCATCGCCCTGAACCACCGCCTCTCCGACGGCGAGTGACATGGATATTCGATCTCAAACGATTGCATCGAGCCGTCAAGTACCGACCTGATGCCCGCCGCGACCTTAGCAGATTCTTTAGAGCAGTCGCCTTCTGCGTTCTCGCATACATCTATATAGTTCGATCCGACGCCATAGCCGCCGCCGACCATTCCGTTCGATTCCGCGAAACGGCGCCACGGTCCATTGACCATGGTGATCGTGCCGGACGGATCAAGAATGGCAATATGTGCCGGGACAGAATCTAAAGCCGCTGAAAATACGGAATCTATGGTATTAAGGTCAGGCATTCTGATCGTGGAAGAAAGAGAAGCACCCTTCAGAAGCACTGAAAATGAAATGTGCTTTTAAGTCGGAGAAGAGGAATGAAAGTGCCCGAATGTGGGTATGTGGCCGAGTTTGCTGTTTTCAAACGTATTCCGGTCTTGCGGCCGCTGAAAACGCTGCTCTCTACAGGTTTAAGAATATGCTAGAAAAGTACTTTCGTCAATGTTTGAAAGGTCTTTGGGGCGTTTAAGAGCGGGCGTACGGCAAGCGATTTCTGAAACAATTACTTCGATGTTAGAGTATTAACAAACATATCTTTCCGGCCACGGGGCCAAGATCTAAAACCTGAAAAACTTAAATTAGCTCGCCGCCGATCCTGTGATGGCGTCGCGTCCAAATCAAAAATGAAAAAATTTATCGTATTTCGATCGTTCCTGTCCATTCTCATGCTCACCGCCTTGGTCTCGCCCGGCGTGGTGTTCGCACAGACCGCCGAAGAGATCCATGAACGCATCGTCGAAGAGGGAACAAAGAATTCGCAAGTCGTCAAAACCGTTCAGTTCCTGACGGACGTTTACGGCCCGCGGCTAACCGGTTCGCCAAATATGAAGGCTGCCAACGAATGGACCGCCAAGCAGATGACCGAATGGGGAATGGTCAACGCGACACTCGACCCTTGGGATTTTGGCCATCCGGGCTGGACCAACGAGCGGGCATCCGGATTCATCACTGCCCCGGTCAGAGATTCGCTGGTCTTCGAAGTCCTCGCATGGTCACCAAGCACCAATGGTGTCGCTAAAAGTCAGGCATTCAACTTCATTCTGCCCAACAGGCCGACCCAAGCTGAGTTAGATACATATTTCAACAGCATCCGAAATGACATCAAGGGCAAGATCGTGATCTACGGTAACCCGAATTCGGTCCCGGTGGACATCGACCCTCCGGCAAAACGCATCCCGAGCGATGTCGTCAAATCCCGGGTCGACCCCTATCGAACCACGCCAGCCGGGCAAGGTCCGCAGTTTACGCCTCCGCCGCCTAAGGAAGGAGCGCTTCCGTTTGGCGAAGTGACTCAGCAGGTGAATAAGTTTTTTCTTGATAACGGTGTTCTCGTTCGCGTAAATGACGCCGGCCGCGAACACGGCCAGATCCGTGCGTTCTCGTTCAGCCGCGGTGATTATGACGTAACAAAAACAGTTCCGACTGTCGTCTTGCGAAATGAAGATTTTGGCCGCATCGCTCGTCTGTTGAAAATGGGCCGTCAGGTCGAGCTCGAATTCGATATCCGCAACACCACGTATCCGGAAGGCCGAACGCAGTACAATACGACGGCCGAGATCGTCGGCACGGACAAAAAGGACGAGGTAATCATGCTCGGCGGCCATCTCGATTCGTGGCATTCTGCGACGGGTGCGACCGACAATGCGACCGGCTGTGCTGTGATGATGGAAGCAGCCCGGATATTGAAAGCTATCGGTGTTCAACCGCGTCGGACCATTCGCGTCGCGCTCTGGAGCGGTGAAGAACAGGGCCTGCTCGGTTCGCAAGCTTACGTCAAGAAGCACTTCGGTTCGGCAGAGAACCCGACACCGGCGTGGTCCAAATTTGGCGGTTACTTCAACCACGACACCGGCACCGGCCGCGTTCGGGCACTGACCGTTTTCGGGCCGCCTGAAACTGCAAGCGTTCTGCGCGGGATCGTAGGCCGATATTCGTTCATGGGCCTTGAGGGCGTCGCCGCGACTGCCAGCCGCAACATCGGCGGTTCCGACCACACGTCATTCAACAACGCCGGACTGCCGGGCATCGGCACGACGCTCGATCCGATCGAATACGGTACCCACACATGGCACACAAACCTCGATACCTTCGAGCGGATAATTCCCGAAGACCTGCAGCAAAGCGCTATCGTGATCGCCGCAGCAGTATATGAACTGTCCATGCGCGACGAACTCCTCCCGCGATTTGCCGCCGACAAGATGCCAAGAGCTCCTGGCATGCGTTAGTAGCATTCGGACATTTGATACAAAAAAGGCGTGGCCGCTCGATCGGTTCACGCCTTTTTCTTCTTTTCGGTCGCTACAAGAACAGGACACGGCTAGGGCAGATGTCGGCGAGAGGACAGACTTCGCATAATGGTTTGCGAGCTTTGCAGATCTGGCGGCCGTGGAAGATCATCCAGTGCGGGAACATTATCCAATGTTTCTTGGGGACGATCTGCTCGAGGTCGCGTTCGATCTTTTCGGGCGTCGTCTGTTCGGTCAGCCCGAGTCGCTGCGACAGCCGCGAGACGTGCGTGTCAACCACAACGCCGGATGCAATACCGAAGGCATTCCCGAGCACTACATTCGCCGTCTTTCGGGCGACCCCGCCGAGCGTCAAGATCTCGTCCATCGTCTGCGGGATCTCGCCGCCATATACATCGACCAAACGCTGGCTTGCGTCCTTGATATTCTTTGCCTTGTTGCGAAAGAAACCCGTGGAATGAATGTCTTTTTCCAGTTCGACTTGCTCAACGTCGATGAAGTCTTGCGGCCCGCGGTATTTACGAAAAAGCGTCGCTGTGACGATGTTCACACGCTCGTCAGTGCACTGAGCCGAAAGGATCGTCGCGATGAGCAGCTCGAACGCATTCGAGTGCACCAACGCGCAATGAGCATCTGGATACGCCTTCTTCAGCCGCTTGATAACTTCGGCCGCTTGAGCTTTCTTGTCTTCGATCATCGCGTTTAGGTTAAAGACACACCCGCCGGAATGCAAATCTCACACCGATTCGCTAAAATCTACTTTCGATTTGAATTGACTCAAAAGCTCTTTGCCCTCATAGGCAAACATGTTCTGAATGAACGTACCCTTACTTGATCTAAAAGAACAAAACGAATCACTCCGGCCGCAGATCGAGGCGGCTTTGGGTCGCGTGCTTGATACCAACGGCTTTATTCTCGGCGGGGAAGTCGCCGAGCTTGAGTGCGAACTGGCGGGTTATTGCCGGACGAAGTACGCCATCGGCTGTGCGTCGGGAAGCGATGCTCTGCTGCTGGCGATGATGGCGTTCGACATCGGGCCCGGCGACGAGGTCATCACGACGCCGTATAGTTTTTTCGCAACGGTCAGTGCGATCACGCGCCTCGGTGCGACGCCGGTCTTTGTCGACATTGATCCGCAGACGTACAACATCGATGTCTCTCAGGTCGAAGCAAAGATCACCGAACGCACGAAGGCCATCCAGCCCGTCCATCTATACGGCCAGTGCGCTGATATGGCTGCCCTCAGTGCCATTGCCAATGCTCACGGAATCCCCGTTGTCGAGGACGCCGCACAAGCGATCGGTGCCGAAGAGAATGGAAAACGTGCCGGAGCGATGTCAGATATCGGCTGCTTTTCGTTTTATCCGTCGAAAAACTTGGGTGGAATGGGCGACGGCGGCTTTATGACCACCGACGACGACGGCCTTGCCGAAAAACTAAAGGCGCTTCGCGTGCATGGAGCAAAGGAACGGTACTTTCACAAATGGGTCGGCCTGAATTCGCGTCTGGATGGCTTTCAGGGTGCGGTCCTGCGGGTGAAGCTGCCGCACCTCGATTCGTGGTCGGACAGGCGAAAGGCAAACGCCGATCGCTATCGCGAACTTTTCGAGGATGCCCGTTTGGCCGAGCAGGTCGGACTTCCGTTCGAACGCGAAAACGTCCGCCACATATATAACCAATTTGTGATCCGCGTTCCGCAATTGCGTGACGGACTCCGTACCCATTTAGCCGAAAAAGGCATCGGAACCGATATCTATTATCCGGTTCCGCTTCATCTGCAGGAGTGTTTTGCGTACCTTGGCGGACTGCCGGGCGACATGCCCGAATCGGAGCGTGCCGGCCGCGAGACTCTCGCCTTGCCGATCTTTCCGGAGCTGAAGCCCGAACAGCAGGAGTATGTTGTTGAGGCGATCAGCGAATTTTTCGCAACAGCATAAGATGCCAGAGCCGATCAAGACCATCGAACTAAATAAGAAGACCGCCGCGATCAT
>JBBQTV010000185.1:0-7680 GCA_038212935.1 Pyrinomonadales bacterium
GATCATCGCCGCCCTATTTCATGAAAGCCTTTGGAGCCTTCACCTGCCGGAAGATCGTTTTGTCAAAAATATCTCCGCCGCTCGATTTGATGGTCGCTCCGACCGATGCTCCACCTGCCGAAATTGAAAGCAGATATTCACCACCTGCCTGTTTGGCCGGATTTGATGCGTCAACGAAGCGGAATAGTCCCCATGTCCCCTGGAATGGATTCGACGACGTTGGACTAGCGGGCGGAGCGGTACCATCGGCAGACGGCGTTCCGGTCGAAAGCACGGTTACTAAAACACCCGTCTCGGCAGATTGGGCGGCCGGGAAGCTGAGCCGATTGGAACCGGTACCTCCAGAGCTCACCTTTTGCCCGTCTATCGTGACCTCGACGATAGCATCCTTGGTCGGCCGCAGATTGAACTCATAATCGAATTTCGGCGTCGGATTTGTACCGAAAAGTGCCGTACGCAGAGCAAAAGCGTTATTGAGATACGCGACAAATTCATCTGAGAACTGGACGTCGGCCGTTTCCACAGGCTTAAGAAGGCCGCCTGATTCTTCAAAATATTTTTCGAGCCGATCCTTATAGAATTTGGTGAGCCGGCCATCGTTCGGATTTAGGAACGCGGTCAATTTTGCAAGATCGGCTTCCGTCTGGCCTTCCTGGAAGGGATAGCCGCTTTCGATCTCGGCCGCCGCCGGAAGTATCTCTTCATCCCAGGCTTTCTGAAGCTGTTGTTTGATGCCGGCTCCTAGGAGCGTCTTCAGATTGATTATGGGCTGCTGGAGCAGCTTTGAAACTTCTTGCCCGGATGGCGTCTCTGTAAAGCCGGAAAGCATGCCAACGATCGCTTGTTCGCGTTTGTTTATATCGAGTGGGTCTTGCTCGTTGCCCATTTGTTCAATGACGCGACGCATACTATCGTCGGTCACCGTACTGAACCGGCTGTAAACTTGCCCAAGCTGAGCTTGATATTTCTCGATCGGAGCATTCTCGCCATCTTCCGGTTTGCCAACGAACGTCGTTAGGGGCCTGAACTCTTTTTCCGGCTGTGTATTTCCAACTTGTTCCGTACTAGAACGCGAAAAGAGATTCATTATCGTGTCCCACCAACTTCCGGAGTCTAACTTCGCCGAAAGGTTCGTATTCCGTTCTATATCCCGTACCAAGATCTTGATCGGGGAATTTGCTGACGATAAAATCTGCAGAGCCTCACTGGCATCCGATCTGCTCTTATACGGCCGAAGCTGAATGCCGGTGACGAATCGCCGCCAGTGGTCGGCATAGTCGCGATAGTAGAAATCTTCGAGCTTGGTCTGATCCGTCGCCTGGGCCACGTTCAATTGGCGTTTGCCGATCTCGCCCATTACCCAGTCATCCTCACTGAGGCGTTCGTCCGCTTCATCAAAAGCAAGCAACATGAGGTCAACACCCGGCCGCGTAAATGCACTCGGAACACGGTGGCTTCCCGTGAGATAACTCGCATCCGCACCGTTTCGGGCAAGTATGGCTTCAACCGTTGTCGGCCCGATCTTGTCATCGATCTCCTTGGATATTCGCGTGACCTGATTGCTGTAATACCGGTTAACCGCGGGAAATGCCTGTAGCTTTCGGCGAGAGTCTTCGACTAACTTGTCGTTAAGGGCGATTCGCGGAAAGCTGGAGGCGTCCCCGTGACGATCGATCTGCTTGGCCCAGAATTCGAGGTGTTGCTCTGCCGCCGGTTTCATGTCATTTGGGACCTTCGATTCGGCCAGCCAGAATTCCTTCAATGTATTTACGACGTGAGTGGCCTCGGCTTTTTCACGGTAGAGAACGGTATTTCCGTCGATCACCTGTGATCCATCCGAAAGCATCAAATATGCCTTGAGAAGATTGTAGTACCGGTCAAGCTTCTGTTCTTCTTCCGGCTTTAATTGGCTTGATGTTACCGTTGACTCTCCGCTCGCGAATTTCTGGAGCTCTGCCTCTAACCGCCTTACAGTTGGCGCCTTGAAGCGGCGCTCGATGATGTTGAAATAGAGCGGAAGCAGGTTATTGCGATAGATACTGTTGCCGGAATAAAGCCCGAAACGCATATGAAGCGGCGCTCCGTTCCGTTCATAATTGTCGAGACGCGTCATAAACGTTTTAATTTCGTCCATCACGCGGACCTCATCGCGGACCTCGTCCGGAGTTTTAGCGAGCACGTCTTTATTGGCATCGGCTCGCCTGAGAACCAGGGCGGATTCACCGGCTCGGGTAGCCTCAGCAAGCATCTGCTTGTTGGTCGCCAGAGAAATACCTGCCATTGTCAGAAATGCCAGTACGATCAGCGCTCCCAGGGTGGTCAGCACCCAACCAAGGATAGGCGGACGCTGGCGCTGGGCGACCATCGTTCGGACAAGATCTTTGTCGCGAAGCAGAACATCGCGGAAGAATCTTTCCGTGAAAAAACTTGTGCCTACAGTCTGAACGCCCTGAGGGGATGATTTTCCGGCCGGTGCGGCGGTGAAATAGAAGCCTCGCAGAAACGGGTTTTCGCTAAAGGGATTTGGACGGAAAAGAGCATTTACGAAGCTGCCGAATTTGCGTCGTGCCGAGCCAAAATGCAGCGGAAAGTTGAAGATACGGAGCTGCCGGACCGCCGGAAACGGAGCCGAAAGCCGAACGAGTCGCCGCTTCATCAACGAATTGTGGAGAAGCTCATATTCGCTATCGAATAAGGCTTGCGCGTTCTCGCTCTTTTCGATCGGGATCGTTGCCCCCCAGACGAGTGCCGTATTTTCGTTTTTGGAACTCGAGAATGAATCGCGCAATCCTTCGATAGAGTCAGCGTTTGTAAATACCAGATAGACAGGAAAGCGGACCTTGAGCCGCTGCATCGCTTCGTCAAGCCGGGTCCGAAGTGTTTTGGCTAGTTCCTCGTTTTGGCGGTCGTCGGATTTTAGGACCGAAGATGCATCAACCACGAGTATGAAGCCGTCGATCGGCCGGTTTGAGCGATACTTCTTTATAGTTTCGAGCAACGATGCCCACTCTTCGCCGTCAACTCCTTCGGTCTGATACCGGCCTGCAGTGTCGATGAAAAGAGCGTCGCTGGTAACTCGCCAATCCACGCTGCCCGTCGGACGGATGAACTTCATCTCGGACTGTCGCTGACTGGGAAGGTTCTGGAAATTCAGGTTTGAAGCGAGCACAAGCGAGCTCTTGCCGGTCTTTGGCGCTCCGGCAACGACGTACCACGGGAGCGAATGAACCGCATCTTTGCCACCGACTCCGAGATTCGAACTTTTGAGAAACTGAACAGCCTCTTCTGCACCTTCGCTTACCTGAACATACGTTCCGACCGGGGCGGCTTTCACAGCAGGAGCTTGCTGAGTAGCTTCCTCGGCCTTGGTTCTTGCCTGAAGTTCAGCCTCTTTGGCCGCCTTCTTTTTGGAACGCCGAGCAATAAAGAAACCCATCAATAACGTGAACGGTAAGGTGAGTAATATCAGTACGATGAGGACGATTTTCTGGTCTTTTGCAACACTTCCTTCGGGCATCATCATCACAATAAACGCGACGATGCCGTAGAACGACATTATGCTGCCAAGCCCGAGGGCGAATCTCAATTGTCCAAAGTGCCAAGAAGACATAAAAAAAAGAAATTCTGAAGGACGATCCTCCTTGAGAGCCCCTATGTTAAGGGCATCAAACAATCGGCGATCTGCCTCCGGTCGTCAATCGATTTCGAGCATTCAGATCCTCGAAACGTCACCGCTAAGAGCCGATTTGCAGCGGAGCAGCGGCATCCTGAAGAAATTTCGATGACAACAAAAACATCACCATATATACAATTAACGCTAAACCAAGACCGCTGGCGGCAGAGATTTTTGCCCAAGTAGGCATCCCGCGTTTCTCGGGCGGTTTCGGTTGATCATTGGCGAGCCAGTGTGGTGAGAGTTCTACGGGCTTAATCTTTCCGACCTTGACCAGAGCGTTTGCAGTGCTCTGCATTATCGAGAGCAATCGGTCCTGTTCATAGATCGCGTAGCGTCCCTTGAAGCCAAGCAGCATACAGAAATAGTAAACTTCGACCGCATCCTGAGTGGTTTCGATCTGCTTGATCATCGCGCTGAGCTTATCGAAGAATTTGTTGCCGGCGAGTTGCTCACCGAAGTATTCGAGCTGCAGCGGGTTCTTTTCCCATTCGTCCTTCAACGGAAAGTTGTTGGTCAGAACCGTCTCGTCAACAAACGCAGCGAGCGCAAATTTTGCGACCTGGACGATCTTGTGATTGAAGCGGTAACGCTCAGCGCGTCTCTCAAAGTCTTCAAGCATTCCGGCGATCTTCGGCCGGAGGTCATTGGACGGCGCCACAATTCCTGCCTTGAGCCTGAGTATCAGATCAAATACGGGCCCCGCGAATGTGATCAGATCATTTTTTATCGCGTTTTCCGACATATAATTAGGGCTTTACCGCATACAGTTCGAGCTTTTCGTCCGGGATATCGTTCGGGACATAGACCGAGATCACTTTTGATCCGGCGATCCCATTCCAATACGGCCCAATGGAGTCAAGCTGGAAATACTTGAAGCCGACGCGGGACGGAATCGGTGCCGGCGGCGGATTAGCATGAGTCAGCACAACGCCTGGAAGTGCAGAACCGATGACCGAGTCAATAACGTCGCGAGATGCTATCTTCACGACACGGGGAACGCCTTCGATCAATTTCGATTCGGGCATCTGAGCTCGTACCGCAAGATAAAAACCGGCTTCCTTGATCAGGCGTTCATCGTCAATACGTCCGACATAAAGCGTATCGCGTGTTTTTTCAAGCGGGATGGCAACGCAACGACTCGGGATCACGGTCTCAAGTAGTTCCTTCAGCTGCGTCGAAAGGTTATAGAAGGTGAAATAAAGATCATCATGATCGTATTTCACTATGTCTTTTGGATGGTATTCCAGCGAGAACGTCATCAGCTTGCCCACCAGTTCGCCAAGATTCAAATAAAGCGGCTCAGGATGAAGGACCGGCGACCGGAAGTAATGGGAAAGCGTCGGGATGGACGAGTTTATTGTGTGAAGCAGCCAAAACACCGCTACCTCCGAGGTAGTGAAATCCGCAAGCGAGGCGTTTGCCTGTCGGCGCTGTTCACCCAAGCTTCCGCTTTTTGTGATCAGGATCTCGACCATCTGTCGCAGCATATTAACGACCCACGTCGAAGCGCCTATACGTAAGATAGGCGGTATATAATCGTCAGAGATCTTTATCTGGCCGGTCGGAGTTCGCTCCAATTCGGCTATCTTTATCGAGGTAAAGCCGTCGCGAAGTTCGTCGTCGAAGATTATGCGGAGATTGCTTTTCGCATAGGCCAGCGGCTGTTCGTTGCTTCCTGTGGTTTCGTCCTTAACAAGGGCTCCCTCTTGCAGAAACCGAAGGTTCCCGTTAGGCGGCATTCCATTAGACTGAAAATTTGCTTCACCTGACTTCTTTGCGGGTATAGCGAGGTGGACGCCTAGTTTATCTTTTTCAACCTTGAAATGGTCCCCGACAGGTCGGAGGTCCGGAACGCCCTCCGCGTCAGGTACGTTCACCATCAGCCCGTCCGGCATGACGGCACGGCAGGTCGTAACCTGAAAATTGCCATTCGCAATGGCTTCGTTGTTTATTTGCAGATCAAGAATGCCGTAGCCATACTGCTTAATAGAGTTGACCCGCGAGGTGAGCAAGTCTTCGTAGTAGTTGTCCCACTGTTGGAAGTGATGAGGGGTCAATAGCATCCCCTCGTTCCAGACGATTTTTCGATATTTGCTCATAAACAGGATTAGACGTAAATAGTAGAACGAGTTTAAAAATTAGTAAAATACGTTGCCCGAATCTTTCCGCTTCTGCCTGAAGGCGGACTTATCGTCTCTTTTTACGTCGCGGAACCGCAGCCGGCCTCTTTTGTTTTATTCCTTTTTTCGGAATGTCCGTTTTCGCCATCATCCCGAAGAAATCAGCCACCCATCTTTCCCCCGTTTTCTCGACGAAGTGTTCGGGTGTCTTATCCGCAAGATCGAGAGCCCGGATCATCGGCAGCAAGCCGAGATGAGCAAAAGACCCTGTCGTGCCGACGTTTATAAGCGTCTTCGATGGATACAACGCAATCGGGATCCTTTCAACTGATACCGGGTCTGGCTGCGAACAATTAGCCGGAGGCGAGGAAACTAGATACTCGCGGCACGCCAGCGGCCTTACGTCATGGATCGAGCATGATTCATTCTCGAGGAACGGGCATGCGAACCCGTGAGAAAAATACTCGAGGACAAGGCCTTCGAGCGTGCGTGCTGCCTCTTCCGTTCGACCTTCTTCGGCGATCTCGCGGCAATCCTGAACTTTATCGAACCATCCGATCGATTCAAAGTGGGCGTTACCCTGAGCAAAGCGTTCGCGAACCTCGCTTCGGCGGGGCTCCGGCATATCATTAACGACCTCGGCTAGATGATAGATCTCAAGCTCGGAAAGCGGAACAGGTTGGCGGCAGCAGGCACCGCAACCCGCTGCACAAGAAACTTTTTTGCCATCCTTCTCTGCCGCGTCGACGCTAATGCCCACGAACGAATTGGTCATTTTCTGAAAAACGGGCAGCATGCGATGCGGCTTGACCGGGTCGGCCGGAACGGTCATTTCCATCTCGAGTGGCTGCCCCGCAAGAGTCACTTTTATCTTTCCGGTAACCCAATTTCCGTTTTCCATAACTTTCCACACTCAAAATGTACGACTCGTTCCCTTAGAAAACCAACGCCTCAGCATTGACGCCGAAATCTTTAGGATTTTGCGAGATCGTCCCGATGGCGATAAACGTAAGAGCGCGATCAAATTCAGCGTCAGAGATTTTTTGATTCTTATGAAGGAACCATATGGTCCTGATGGCACGGGTACTTTCCGGGAACTTGTTCGAAAGATCTTGGAGCATATTGCGCATTTTCATGTGTTCGCCCGCCGCACCTTGATCGTAAGCCGCGATGATAAGAGTGGCATCGTCCGCTGATTCGGTTCCGATCTGCGCCAGAAGTTTATCCAATACTTCGGTCATTCCGGTCGCGGTCTGTGCCACGTCACCTCGATTCGGGCCGAGCCGATTAATCGCGGCTGTCGCCAGGAATTGAGGCTTGAGATTTCGCGCACCGGCCATCTCCTTGATCTTTTGCGAGTTTCGCTTTGCATTGCCCAGATTCGCGGCCAGTGACTGAGAGCTGCCGAGTTGCTTGATCTTGCCAGCGATGCGGCTTGCCTGCTCGCTCGTCACAAACGCTTTCGGATCGTTATCTGCGATCCTCCGTAGAAACGCTGCTGCGTGGACTTCGACCTTAGGATCGCTCCCAGGTGGTTTCGGAGGCGGAGATGTCGAACCCGGAGTTTCATCGATTCCGGAACTGGGTGACGAAGGCAGAGATTGCGGAACGGTCGGGGGGCCGCTGTTGCCGCTTGGCTTTGGTTCCGCAGGCTCGTCACCTGCTTTCACCGTCGGCGGCGACCCGCTATCATTGTCATCCAGAACATCGTCGAGGTCGAAATCGTCGTTTGTTTGTGATGCGACCGCCTTCGACCGGTCGGAAAATACGTAATAAAGGCCGCCAGCAAATACCAAAACGATAATTGCCATTAGCGGAGCAAGTATCAACAAACTTGTGGGAAATCCTCCGCCTGACGATGGCGTCGCTGCTGCTCCGGCGGGC
>JBBQTV010000186.1:0-7645 GCA_038212935.1 Pyrinomonadales bacterium
GGCGGCTGGAAAGCAGTCGGCACCCTCGTCTATTCCTGGCCTGACGCCTACGAAAAAGCCCAAGCCGCCGACAAAATGCTCCGCGAACGCCTTGACCGCCTCGGCCTCAAATTCGACACGATCCTAACCGAATTCGTCGGCGTCAACGCCACCCACGGCCACCTCTCCGGTAAACCGTCACCCGACATCCCCGAAGTCCAATTCCGCATCGGCGTCCGAGGCCAAAACAAGGCCGATGTCGAAAGATTTACAAAAGAGATCGCCCCGCTCATCCTAACCGGCCCGCCATCAGTAACAGGCTTCGCGGGCGGCCGCCCAAAAGTCGAAGAAATAATGGCATATTTCCCGGCGTTGATACCGAAGTCGCTGATCGAAACAAAGGTGAATATCGTAGAGGCCTAAAGGGAAAGATTGCGATCAAGTCCACAATCGAAAAGCGGCGGCGATGTTCAGGGTAAAGACGGCCAGTTTCGTTATTGATTAGGAATTAGTTCTTTGCATCCAGCAAATCGCGAACCTTTCGGGCAAGATCATTTAGCGAATACGGTTTTTGGATGAAATTGACGTTTGTTTCCAGTTCACCATGACGAACTATAGCGTCATCGGTATAACCGGAAGCAAAAAGAACCGGAAGATCGGACATCTTTGTGAGGAGTTTTTCGGCGAGTTCGCGGCCTCCCATTCGCGGCATTATTACGTCTGTGAACAGCAGATCTATATGGATCTCCGCATTTTCCATGATCTCAAGTGCATCGATACCGTCCCGCGCCTCTATTACAGTGTAGCCGCAAGTTTCAAGGACTTGAAGCGAAAGCGAACGGACCAGATCCTCGTCCTCAACAAGCAATATCGTTTCGCTTCCCATTGGAAACTCGATATTTAGGTCGGTATTCGCCTCGACAATATCTGATTCTTCCATAACGCGGGGCAGATATATCTTAAAGGTAGAACCGTGGCCGACCTCGCTGTAAACAAATATGTCACCGCCGCTCTGTTTGACGATGCCGTGGACCGTGGCAAGGCCGAGTCCTGTGCCTTTGCCGACCTTTTTTGTAGTAAAGAAAGGCTCAAATATCCTTTCCTGCGTCTCGGCCGTCATTCCTGTTCCGGTATCGCTGACCGAAAGCACAACATACGCACCCGGAAGTACACCCACGTGTTGACGTGCGTAGTCCGGCTCCAGAAAAGCGTTCGCCGTCTCGATAGTAAGCTTTCCGCCGTTCGGCATTGCGTCACGCGCGTTCACGGCCAGATTCATTACTATTTGCGAAAGTTGTCCTGGATCGACTTTGACCCGGCCCACCGACTCGCTAAGGATCGCGACAAGTTCAATATCCTCGCCTATGACCCGTTTGAGCATATTGCTCGTATCGTTGATTATATCGTTGATAACAATTACTTCCGGCTGCAACACCTGACTGCGGCTAAATGCAAGCAGCTGATTGGTCAACATTGCGGCACGGTCACCCGCCTTTTTGATCTCTCCGATGCTGTGACGTATGGGATCATCTTCGGCAACTTGCCTCAGGCCGAGTTCGCTAAATCCATTGATCGCGGTCAGCATATTATTAAAATCATGAGCGATACCGCCCGTCAGGCGTCCCAGCGATTCGAGTTTTTGAGATTGAGCAAGCTGTTCTTCGAGAGATTTGCGTTCGGTAACATCGCGGGCGATGCCCTGTACGCCGACGGGTAAGCCGTCCTGGAATACGAGCTTGGTGTTGACCTCGACGGTTACGCTTCTTCCGTCCTTTGCCAAGATTCCCAGTTCGTAAGCAGTTACTTTTTCGCCTTTTAGTTTTCGGGCGATCATTTCTCGGGCTTTGTCCAATTGCTCAGGTACAACGGTGTCAGCGAGATTCATATTTAAAGATTCCTCACGCGTGTAGCCGGTTATCTGCTCCGCCGCTGCATTGATGGAGGTATAGTTACCTTCGAGGTCGTGCGAATAGATAATATCGTGAGCATTTTCGACCAGATCCCGATAACGTTCTTCACTGAGTCTTACACGCTCCGCTGACTCCGCTTGTTCGGTCATATCGTAGTTGACTCCGGTTATACGGACCGGTTTGCCATTCGACTCTCTCTCTATGTGAGCTAGCGCCTTCAAATAGCGGATCGAGCCATCGGGCCAAATTACCCGAAACTGCGTATCGAATTCTCTATCTCCGCGCAATGCCTCCTGCATCTCTTTCTCGCACCGAACCCTGTCGTCGGTATTAAGTCCATTGGCCCAAGCGTCGTACGCCCCACCAAAATCCGCGGGGTCGATGCCATATAATTCGTACATTCTGTCGTCCCAGGTCAGTTCATCCTTCAAGAGATCCCAGTCCCATATACCAAGCCCAGCCGCCCTGGTTGCAAGGTCAAACCGCTCGTTGATTATGAGCAGCTCCGCAGCCTGGAGCCCGATACGCTCTTCGGCAAGTTTGCTCTTCCTATTCTCCTCTTTTTCCTTAAGTACGCGCGAGACAACGACCGGGAGGCGAAAGAGTTTGTTCTTGATGACAAAATCGGCGGCTCCGGCCCTAAGGCTGTCAACTGCAGTCTCTTCCCCGATGGTTCCTGAAACAAGCACGAAGGGGATTTGCAAATCGAGCTCAAGGAAGAGCTTGAGCGCACTGAGACCGTCGAAGGTTGGAAGTTGAAAGTCCGATAGTACGAGATCGTATTCTGAGGCCGCGAGCCGATCCAAAAAGTCTTCGCTTCGTTCGACACGTTCCCATTCGCATACGTAACCCGCCTCTTCGAGAGAAGCTATCGACAGTTCGGCGTCCTCAGCGGTATCTTCAAGATAAAGTATTCGTAGTTTCTCAGTCATAATGCTTTTCCCCGGCGTCTATACGCGCATCCACGCCTTCCGGATCGAGGGGAGTTTCTAGTGGTGGTTCGTTAGTGAGGCACCAGAAGAGGCCGATGCGTTTGATCGCCTTCAGAAACGGGTCAAAACCCACTGGCTTAACAACATAGCCATTGACGCCGAGGCTATAACTGTCGACGAGATCCTTTTCTTCTCGCGAGGATGTAAGGACCACGACCGGTATATTTCTGAGCTTCGGGTCGCCCTTCATCTCTTTCAGCACCTGGAGCCCATCGAGTTTCGGCATCTTGAGATCCAAAAGTACAACGACCGGATCATTACCCGGCCGGTCCACAAATTGTCCACGGTAGTACAGGTAGTCCAGAACTTCCACTCCGTCATTGACGACGACTATGTCGTTCGCAAGGTTGAGTTCCGAGAGAGCTGCAAGTGTGAGCTCGACGTCGTTCGGATTGTCTTCTGCAAGCAGCATTCTTTTAATGTTCATTTGTTTCCCCTTTTGCTTTCTTCAACGTTACGTAAAACGTCGCACCTTCGCCGACAGCGCTTTCGGCCCGGATCTGTCCGCCATGACGATTGACGATCTTTTGCACCGTTGCGAGTCCGATGCCGATTCCTTCAAATTCCTCTTCGCGGTGCAGCCGCTGAAAGACGCCGAAAAGTTTGTCGGCGTACTGCATATCAAAACCGGCCCCGTTGTCACGCACAAAGATCGTGGCCGTACCATCACCCTCTGCGGCGACCCCGATCTCGATGTGGGCAGTTTCTTGATTTCGGGTATATTTGATCGCGTTTGAGATAAGGTTTGTCATGGCGGTCCCGAACAGTGTCGCATCGCCCTTGACCGCCGGAAGCGGATTGACGTTCCATCTGATGTCGCGTTCTCCGATATCCGTAGAAAGTATTTTCCGGGATTGCTGTACCAACGCATTGAGATCGACACGGGTGAAATTTATTTCTTGCCGTCCCGTCCGAGAAAATGCAAGCAGCTCGTCGATAAGGAGCCCCATTTTGCTGACCGCTCCCGATACAACATTAAGATATCGCTCGGAGGTCGCATCGAGCTTTTCGGCTTCGCGTTTTGCCAACAGCCGGACAAACCCATCGATGTGACGAAGCGGAGCCCTGAGATCGTGCGAAACAGAATACGAGAACGCCTCGAGTTCACGGTTTGCCGCCTCAAGCTGGTCGGCCCGATGCCCCAGACTTTCGTTCAGCTTCCAAATTTCCCTTTCGGAGCGCTTGCTCTCGGTAATATCGCGAATGAACGAATTAAACGTGAAGCTTGTGCCGATTTTCATGGGCCAGATAGTCAGTTCGATCGGGAATTCGTGACCATCACGATGGAGGGCAGTGATTTCAATGCGTTGATTCACGACCGGGCCATGTCCCGACGAACGGAAGTGCTGTAGACCGTGGTTGTGTGCCTGCCGGTGCTGCGGCGGGATTATTGTTTCAGACAGTAGTCGTCCTAACATTTCATCTTGAGGCCACCCAAACGTTACCTCCGCCTGTGTGTTCCATTTAAGGATCTTCCCTTTCGAATCAATCGCAATAAAGGCGTCACGAGCCGTATCGATGATCAGGCGCGTACTCTCCTCGCTTTGTTTTAGAATATCCTCCGCCTGTCGACGCGCGACGTTCTCCTTGCTCAACTCGTCGTTTGTGGCGTCGAGTTTCGCGGTGCGGTCTAGTACCCTTTGCTCGAGTTCTTCGTTCAATTGACGATTTCGATCCTCGGCCTTCTTTCTCTCAGTAATATCCCGCAGGATGACCGTATAAACCTTATTGCCGTCGGTCTCAATCTGCGAGATCGCCGCCTCGATAGGAAACTTTTGGCCGTTCGAACGTAGTCCGCTGAGTGCACCTATTGAACCCATCGACCGTCGTGTCACGTGCGTCTTATCGAAAACGTCAATGTGTTCGCTGTGGGTATGACTAAGCCCATCGGGGATAAACCGGTCTAAAGGCTGGCCGATTGCCTCGATTGCCGGATAGTCAAACATCCTCTCCGCGGCGGAGTTAAAGAGTATAATTTTCTCCGTTTCGTTGACGCTGATGATCGCATCCATCGCCGATTCGATAATGCCCTTTAGTTCTGCCCGGCTTGAGTTCAGCGATTCCTGCACCCGCCTGATTTGGTCGACATCTGTGTTAGTTCCGAACCACTGTACGACCTTTCCCTCATTATCCTTAAGTGGGACGGCACGCGTCAGGAAACCTAAGAACTTACCGTCCGCCCCTCGAAGCGGAAACTCCATCTCGAATTCCGTGCCCGCATCGATCGCTGCGGGCCATTTCTTCATTACGAGAGGCAGCACCTCCGGGTCGTGTACACTCTGCCAACCCCAGCCTTCCATTTGTTCGGGCGTTGTTCCGGTGTAGTCATACCAACGCTGGTTATACCAATAAATGAAGCCGTCCGGCTTTGCGATCCACGCCAGTTGCGACATGGAATTCGCCATGGTGCGAAAGCTTTCCTCGCTCTCGCGCAATTTCGCCTCGACCAATCTTCGGCCGCTGATGATTAGGACGATGAAAACTAAGACAGCAAATACCGTTAAATGGCCAAACGCCCACGCGCCAATCGACCTATCGGGTGCGATAGGATTCAAGTACATCGTCGTAGCGGACATTAGGACCGCCAAAAGAAGGCCGGGCTTGCGGCCACCAAACCATGCGACGACAAAGATTCCGGCCACTACGGGAATAGTAAAATTGATCCTTATTGAGAACCATCTAAGTAAGACGGAACTTCCGGCGACAACCACAAAAACGAGCCCAGCAAGGCCGTATCGCAGCAGACCCGATTTAATATCCTTTTTCATCTATCGCCTCCTGAATATGGCTGCAACAACGGCACGCTCATGGCGCGTTTAAGTCACGTTTTTTTTGTGCCGCGGATCACTCCTCACGATGCCCGAGGCGATGTCGCGATCCCGCCAGCCCATTGACGCGGCATCGAGGCCCAGTGTCCGCTGCGTCTCCAGGCGGTTGTGCTCATTTTCAGCCTGCTTGGGCCCGGTAACATCGTGCGCACGCTTCGACGCATCAGTGATCTCCCGAGTCATTGCGTCGAGGATCAATAAGCCCTCAGGCGCTGATTCGAAAAGCCTCCGATAGCGTTCAGATGCAAAGACGCCGTCTGCGGCTCCAACAAACTCGGTTAATTTGTTTGTCTGGGCTATTGCAGCCCTTTTAGGGGTCCTTTTCTCCATGGGAGTGAAGCCTCTCAGATATAAACGCCATCCACGAACGCTTCAGTCTGCCAAACGCAGCTTATTCGTAAATGTCGATCCTAGCTGTACCACTTTCCGCTAATGTGATCTGCGAAAAACCGGAGTGGTCGGGGAAAGATGATCGTCAGATCGCAACAACGGCGGGGGGTAAAATTAAGGCTAGCATAACTTTGGCTCTAATAACAAGTAAAAAATTTCGCGTCTGTGCGTTGGCGCACAGTGGTGAAGAATTACGTCGATGCGTGAAGAACCCCTGTCCCACGTGAAAGATATTGGGACCGTCGGACAGTGAAGGCATTTTGCTATTTTTGCAGGAATTTAGAAATTCCCTTTTTACAATCGTCCGTCATGCGGGCTTTTGCATTTACGATCACGCCTTTTTCGAGGGCGGTTGAGAGATCGTCGGCGTCGATGTCGTAGAGCAGGCGTTTGGTCATCGCGACGGCGGAGCCGCTGACCGAGGCGTATCGCGAGGCGTATTCGATGACTGCGTCGGCGAAGTTTTCTTCCGTGAAAAGCTGATTGACAAGGCCGAGCCGGAGAGCTTCTTGAGCGGAGTATTCGAAACCCTGCGTGAGCAGCTCAAAGCTCTTCTTTTCGCCGAGATTTCGACGCAGAATGGCAGCCACCATCGCGGGAACGAACCCGATCTTGACCTCAGGATATCCAAATCTCGCGGTATTTGTCGCCAGCACGAGATCACAAGCCGTCGCCAGCCCGCACCCTCCCGCCAACGCCCGCCCGTGAACCGCCGCAATGACAGGAACGCGAAGATTTCGGATGAGCTCGAACAACTGTGCAAGACTCCGCGCATCCTCGATGTTCTCCTCAAACGACGCAGACGCGATCTTCTGCACCGCCGCGAGGTCCGCCCCCGAACAAAAATCCTTCCCCGCCCCGCGAATAACGACCGAGCTTATACTGCCCGTGCCGTCAGCCCTCCGGAGCTCAAGCTTCAAAGCCCCGATCAGCTCGTCGTTCAAAGCGTTACGCTTCTCCGGCCGGTTAAGCTCGATGATGCATACCGAACCTTCGGTTGTGACTAGCACCTCGGACGTAGTTCGTAGTTCCATTTCTTAATAGAGTTTTGCAGCCTTGTCGATCTCGGCGGCAAACCGTTCGATCGTAGCGGAAACGATCGCGATCTGCTCGCCCGCCTCTTTCCAGTTACGTTGTTCGATCGCCTCGCGAACGCCCGGCAAAGTCTTTACGCCGTAGCCGGTGTAAAATCCGGGAGCGTAGATCTGATGGCGAAACCAGTCGCGTCGCGGCAATCCGGCGTTGATGGTCAAGGCTCTTTCGGTCTTGTAAACGATCTCGTCGAACGCTTTGCGTTTGCTTTCGGAAAGCGTCTTTCCGGCTGAGGCTTTTTGGAGTTCTTTCGCGCTGTCCTGCAATTGTTCAAGCGCCTTTTGCAGCGGTTTAAAATCTATCGCGGGAACCTCGTCCTTTGCTTTGGGCACGACAAACTTCTCCGTCGGGTCCTGCACGGCCAGCCAGCGGCCGGAGGTGATTGCGTCGTTCTCGCGTTTTGTGTCGTCTCGCATCTGGTCGGCGAGTTTTGTCAGTTCGGTGACATAGACCG
>JBBQTV010000187.1:0-7493 GCA_038212935.1 Pyrinomonadales bacterium
AGCTGACCTCGCATTCTGGCGGCCATCGACGGGCGAATGGTACGTCGTCCGAAGCGAAGACGACACGTTCTTCGCATTCCCGTTCGGCGTCGCAACTGACATCCCGGTCCCCGGCGACTACGACGGCGACGGCAAAGCAGATGCAGCCATCTTCCGCCCATCGGAGAACATCTGGTACCTGCTCCGCTCAACCGCAGGCTTCCAGGCAGTAGCCTTCGGCGCAACTGGTGACAGACCGTTGCCGAATGTCTATGTAAGATAAACGTCGGAGCGGCGGCAAAGCCGCAAGCTCCCAATAATATGTTGATGGAGAATTCGATTGCCTGCAGGCTGAAACGTTTGACAGGTCATTTCTGGCATGCTTCGATCTTGATCGCCCTTTGATATTTACTTCCTGCGTCAATAGCCCGCGGCTGAAAACCTCGAATACACTCGATCGCCTTCGCGAGACTCGAACGGCGCAGGAAACCTATCTGCAGTCCGTCGGTGAGAATAGCTACGGCACTTTAAGTGAATTGATTAAAGCGGGTTTACTATCGGAAGCTTTGTCAGACGGAGAAGATTGGGGGTATCGTTTTCAATTGAACGTCGATGGCGCAACTTATCGAATTATCGCCGAACCAATTGGTCAAGAACCAAGTGAAACCGCCTACGTCCGCTTTTATATGGACGAGTCCGGCGTTATCCGGGCTCCCTTCCAGAGTAGCGTGACGCCTGATAGGAACAGCGATCCGATCAGAAATCAATGAAGGTAGTGAGTCGAGGTTCTTCGATTAGCATTTGGCAACCGTCTTCCACGGTTGGGGGATTGTTGCGGGTTTCGACTGCGACGGGGGAGTGTGTCCTGAGTCCTCGTCACGGACTCACGCCCGCGGTTGTGACATTGATAGCGCGCTGATCATCGAATGAGGAGTTAAAAGAGCTATACTACGGTTGGCATCCGGCATCCGAATCTGTCCCGGCAGCACTCCATTGCAGACTACAAGTGATCACGTTTTATATAGTTTTGATTATTGCAGCAGGCGCGGTTCTGTACTTTGCCGTTGTAAACCGAGACAAAATATTTTCAGGCCGTTCGAAACTCCGCAATGAATTCCATAATTCAACGCTGGTGAGCACACTTCTCGGGCTGAAGGATCCGGCCCTGGACGAACTGCTTGTGCTTTACAAGGACGAGTTTGGCCTCGGTCCCGCCCGATACGCCCGCAAGACGCTTAAGAAATGGAAGGCGGGTGAAGTGCAGCCGGCTACACAAACATACGAACGCTTTTTTCTCCAACTGCCAAAGGTGATGTCGTATGACCTCAAATGCGAGATCTTACGGCATTTTATGGAAGAGTATGCGGCCAAGGATAGTTATGAATTGGACGTTCATACTGATGACTGGGAAGAAAAGCTTGACCCACTCGTAAAACACATCATTGATAAGGCGTTCACCGCAAACCTACCCACTGAAGTCGAGACCAAACTGGATTGGCTCGTCGAAGGCGACATGCAGGCCGCCCGTGCCATCTTGCGCGCGTCCCAGGCCGCAGAAGGTCGATTGATGGTCTCGATGCTACACGAAGAATTTGAGAATTTTGAAAAGCTGATGAGTGAAAAACATCTGAAACCGCTGGTTACACACGTGTTAGAATTTCCGTACGGCACAATAAAACTGAACGTCAAGAGGAGAGTTGCCACAAATGGATAACGAACGTACCGAACTGGTTCCCAAAAAGCAGTCCCTGTTTCCGATCTCAGGTGAAGACATAGTAGATAACGCATTGCAGAACCTGGACGAATCGCAGGCACGTAAGGTCACCGAGAAAGCTGCGGACGAAATGGTTCGTCTAGCAGTTGAGAAAAGAAAGGCAGAATATCGCAATTCAGCCGCTCAAGACGAGATGCAGAACTTGATCAGGAACGCGAATCTCCTTGACAAACAAGTCAGTGATTATAAGATCAACAGCACTTTCGAAACCGCGTCCGGCACGACAAACGTCGAGATCAAAAAGTCAGGAGCGTCGATAGGCTTGCTGGCGGTTGCAGCTACAGTCATTCTCCTTATCGTACTCGCCGCATATCTGGTTCTACGTTGAATAGGTGTAGTATATCGGTCCACATCTCGCGACGTGGGCTGCACGGATGTCACCGCCTTCGACGGTTGGGGTAACTGGCGAGGTTATTTAGGATTCAGTGTGCGGAGCACGCGCAATAGCTTTAGACCCACGTGGAGCGGAGCGTAACGTGGGGTGAGGTCGCAACATTTACCGAGCTTGCGGAGCATGCGGCATATATTTCGCTTGTTTCACACGCTGGGAATTATTTCTCCGAACTCGACTACAGGTTCCATTGCACTACACCTGTATCTAAAGCTATTGCCGTCCGCTCCGCAGACTCTCGGACAGCGTTAAATTGTCAAAGAACGTGAACGATGCATTCGTCGTTCGTACGAGTGAGCCTATCGCAGGTGGCGGGCGGGGTTTGAACCCTGATCGCGGAGTTTGGGGCATTTGGAAAGAACGGGATGAGACACGGCAGTTGGGAAGGTGAATTCACCGGACAGGAAAAGCACGTTAATGGGCAGGATTATGGGCACGATAATGAGACGTTCCCTTTGGTCCGCGGGTGTGCTGATGGGTGCGATCGTTTTGCCCGGGGCTGGCTGTTATCAGAATCCGGGGCTGGTGTTATCTGACGCGGGGCTGGGCGAAAAACGCGGGGCTGGGAGATAAATTACCGCGAGGCTGAGCTGAAAATCTGTTATCTGAGCTTAGTCATCTGTCCGAACGCATTTTTGACGCAAGAAAAAGCGGCTGGCAACAGAATCGCCAGCCGCTCTTTTTAGTTAAATCTGCAAACCGGATCAATTCGCAATGAAGTCCAGTCCGGACACATTGTTATTGGTCTCGATCTGCTGCGGGGTGAACGTGAACCGCTTGGCTGTCGGTCCAACAGTGTACGTTCCGTTCGCGGGAATGCTATCAAATCGGTAAAATCCGAATGAGCTTGTGATGGCCGTCCGCGTGTTACCTTGCGAATCAGTCATCGCAACCCGGGCCCCCGCGATACCGATTCCACCAGCGGTCATTACCCGGCCCGAAACTGTAACAGCAAGGGTCGGAACTGCCGACTCAGGCACTTGAACAGCAACCGTTATCGGTTCGCCGGTCTTGAGGAAGCCGAGCGTGGCGTTTCCGCTGGTCGGCGGCCGATTGGATTCGAAGCGGAAGTTGTACATCGTTCCCCAACGGATCGCGTTCGCATTCGGATTCTGGATGAACGTCTCCGCACTCCATACCATCGCCGAACCGCTTTGGTCCTGCACCCAGGGTTCACTGCTAAATCCTGCATTGCCAACAGTTCCATCAAATGTCGAACCAGGATGCTGTGTCGGAGCATGGAATCCTACATTGCTGATCGTTACACCCGCGTTTTTAGGAATACTGAACGAACGGATAGCACGGTCGATATTTTGGTTGAAAACCGCGTATTCATATCGCCAGACGCCCGGCGAAGGATTGGTGACCTTATAAGCTACGGTTCCGATGCCGTCAACGCCCGGAGCCGGAGCAAATTCCACGGTGGTTGCACCCGGCCAAGCCTGCACCGCAACCTTTTCCCTGACGGTTGAACCGACCGGCGAGAATGTGAACGGGCTTCCTGAGCCGTTTACGCTGTATTGGCGGTACGAAACGTTATTGTAAAGGTTGCACTGCGTCGGATTCGTCAGGCACCACTGATATTCATGCGGCGTCACATACTGAGCTTCCGCATAATAGGTCGCTCCAGGATTCGAAGTAGAGCTCAGATCACTGATCGGGGTCAATATGCGGTGGGTCGGACCGGTGTGGGTGTGTCCCGAGTGGCTGTTCGGTGACGTGCCCGAATCTCCGCGCGGATAAAATCCGGTAAAAGGATTGATCCACGCACGCGAACCGAGGCTCGGCCCGGCGTTCAGGCTTGCTGAATAAGGATCGGAACATCCCGAACCCAGGCGGCTTCCGCCGACGCCGTTGCATCCAAGGCCGCAAAGGTTCTGGGTCAGTGCCGTAAATGCGTGTTTTACGCTCGATTGGCCAATCTGCTCAAAACGTTCGTCGTTGTTAGTTCCGCCGCTCATGCGATAAAGGTTCTGCGGAATGACAGGATGGTCATTGTTCGGCAGGGCGAACCAATTCAGATCGACCGTTCCGTAATTGCAAGAGTTCGTACCAACGGCAAGGCCTACATAGTCGCCGCTTGCGCTCCCAAACTGTGCCAGTCCATAGACGTCGCCAACGACGACATCCGGCCCCGGAACTGTTCCGGCGTTGTCACCAACCGGCGGAAGCTTATTGGAAACCGTATCGCCGTTGACAACCTGGGTCACCTCGATCGGAATCATGGTCGCATCGACGTTGATCTCGCCGACGATCATACCTGCATCGGACGGACGGCCAAGCCTTTCTGCAAAGTCTCTCGACAATAGAAGGCGGCCCTCATGCATCGTCAACTGGCGGCCGCCTGCTGCATATTCAACTATCTGGCCCTCGATGTCGAAGTAGTTAAAGCTCGTCTTAGAATCACGAACGCCGAGTTCATATTCGCTCTCGCCGAACGGAATGCTTTCGATCATTAAGGAATCGAATGACCCCGCGAGTGCCGAAGGAGCATCAGCCTTTTCGTTCGGAACGATGTTCATCGTGCTAGGCAGCGTGCCGCGAAACTCGTCATTGAACGCAAAGATCGTAAAGAACGAATTCGGCTCGGCTTCGAACAAATATGACGCTTCAGTCGAGCGTCCGGCCTTGCCGCCAAGACGGCTCACATCGAGGGTCATGTTGATCGTACCCTTTGAAACGATCATTTTCTCGAGCCGTCCGGTCTCACCTTGCGGGCCCGCTTCGGTGTCAGTCTCCGAAACGCTTAGAAAAGCGACTACCAAAAGACCGATCCCAAATGCCGACAAAACGACACGGAAAAAGCCGTTCCGAAATTTCTTCATCTTTCTTCTCCTGTTGGTTTCCCTTGAATATGCAGCGGCCAAAACCAAGAACCTTGACCGGCCAAAACTTAGATTGCAATCCAATAATCGTAACATAAATGCAGGGAATCCGACAACGATTATAAACAACGAATCGAGGATAGATCTCAACGAAACACTTGTCTCTTAGGTTGTCACTCGCCGGCAGATGAGCCCGCCCTTACAATTGTGTTTTAATTGAATTGCGAAGATGCATTCGCGTGCGAGCGTAACCCGGATTCGATCCCCCGTAAATGATGAATAATGATTGCGGCCCAAAAGAGGCCAAGCGAAAGCGTTCGAGAGAACTCCCGATCCTAAAGGGACAGCCGACGCCTAAGGCGGAGATCGCCCATTCGCGGACGAGCCGATGGCGCGCGGCCGCACTCATCGCGCTCAACCTGCTGATGATCGCTCACATCATTCAATGGAAGTATATGGGGTCGACGGTAACGCCCATCGAACCTTCCGAAGCGATGTTCACGCTGCAGAACGGAGCGGTCAATGCAGGCTTCATCTTTTTCATTTTGGCGATCACGGCGACGTTGATCTTTGGCCGATTTGTCTGTGGATGGGGCTGCCACATCGTTGCGCTTCAGGACTTGTGTGCCTGGATGCTCAAAAAGGTCGGCTTGAAGCCAAAGGCTTTCCGTTCGCGACTACTGGTTTATATTCCTTTGATCGCGGCATTGTATATGTTCGTCTGGCCGACGGTTCTGCGGGCGCTTACCAAACCCGCGGCTGACCCGCTTTTTCCTCAGTTCACTAATCATCTGATCACAACCGAATTCTGGGCGACATTTCCGCCAGTATGGGTCGCCATTCCGTTTCTTTTTGTGGTCGGGTTCATGACGGTTTACTTTCTCGGGTCAAAGGGGTTTTGCACTTACGGTTGCCCGTACGGCGGATTCTTTGCCGTGGCTGATAAGGTCGCCCCGGGTAAGATCCGCGTCACCGACGCATGCCATGAATGCGGCCATTGTACCGCCGTCTGCACCTCAAATGTGAAAGTTCATGCCGAGGTCAAACAGTACGGAATGGTCGTCGATCCGGGTTGTATGAAATGCATGGATTGCATCAGCGTCTGCCCAAACGACGCCTTGTACTACGGTTTCGGAAAGCCGGCGGTGGGCGTCTCCAAAGAACTCAAGCCCAACTATTCGTTGACTTGGCCCGAGGAGATCGCGGGTGTCCTCGTCTTTACGGCCAGCCTTTTTGCGGTTTGGAACGTTTATCAGATCGTTCCGATGTTGATGGCGATCGGAATCGCGATCGTGACCACATTCGTCGCATTGAAAGCCTGGCGGGTTTTGGGTACGCCCGATTCGATGTTCTACCATTTCCCGCTGCGATCGTCGGGCAAGTTTCAGATCGCGGGATATGCGTTTTTGGCATTTGCCGCTTTATGGATCGGCATCAACGTGCACAGCGGATGGATCCGTTACAACGAATCTGCGGGCGAAAGGGCTTACGAGGCATTACAGATCCCGGATGAACTCGCTCTCGCTCAAGCGAATCCGGCGGAATGGTTAACCCCGGCGGATCGGACGAACATAGCTCGGTCGAAAGCAAGGCTGCGGACGGCGATAGACCATGGGATGTTCACGAATACCTATGCCATACCGAGGCTCGCGTGGGTGGAATTCCTTTCGGGAAATGCGGATGAGGCGGTCAAGCTTTTATCGCAGGCGGCAGATGTACAGGATGGCCAGCCGAAGGCGTTAAGCCTCTACTATCGGGGAGCGATTCTAAATCGTCTGGGAAGGCATGGCGAGGCTGTCGAAAGTTTGGATCAGGCAATGGAAGTTCGCCCGGACCTTGTTGCTGCCCGGGAAGAAAAAGGCGAAGCATTTTGGCAGATGGGCCAAAAAAACGAGGCAATAACGGAGTGGAATAGTGTGGTCGAGAATCGTGTCGGAAGTCCGCTCACGCTCAGTATGCTTGCGGGTGCGGCAGCCGATGGTGGATACGATCGAGCTGCTATGGAACTACAAGCCGAGGCGGACAAGGTAACGCCGAGAGATCCGTATTTTCATTGGGTTCTCGGGCTTCGCTTGCAGAAACTGGGCATGACGCAGTTGGCGGAAAAGAATTTCGGCAATGCGGTGAAGCTCGATCCGGCGTTCATGCTCCGCAGGACACGAACGCCGGATCAACACAAGCCGTAACCCTATTTACATTTGGAATAACCGCAATCGCGGCAGAAGTCGCAGCCGGAGGCGTGCTCAAGCTGGCCCTGACATTCCGGGCATTCGCCGATCAGCGTAGACATTTCGCCATAGGTTTCTGCGGCGGCTGCGGCTGCTGATTGCTTCTGAATGCTGCGCTCGGAAGCGGGCAGATTCTTCAGCCTTCGGTCGATCAACTGCAGACATTCCGCGACCGCTTGTTCGGGTGATGTGAGCAGACGTTCATTGAACCAGACGGCGTGCGTTCCGGTGACTTTGTTTAGGCTGCGAGCAACCTCTTTTACCAGAAATCCACCGCGAAGCATCTTTGAGGCAAG
>JBBQTV010000188.1:0-7471 GCA_038212935.1 Pyrinomonadales bacterium
CCGACTGATCCGGATGAAGGCTTACACAAGATCACCTCACCAATAGTCGGAACATTTTACCGTTCACCAGGTCCGGATAAAGACGCTTACGTTTCGGAAGGATCGAAGGTCACACCTGATTCCGTCGTTTGCATCGTTGAGGCGATGAAACTAATGAATGAGATCCAGGCCGAGGCCACGGGCGAGATAGTTAAGATATATGTCGAGAACGGTCAACCGGTCGAATACGGCCAGCCTCTTTTCGGTATCAAGAAGTAGTATCAGCCACAGAGCACACTGAGGAAGAATCGGCCACGAATGGACGCGGATAAACACGGATTCGGTAGCGAGTAATCTCGGTCTTATCTTTGTCGATCTATGATTTGCGTGGCCTTATCTATCTACTCTGAGCTCTGTGGTTAAGTTTTTATGACGCGTGAAATTCGCAAGATACTTATCGCCAACCGCGGCGAGATCGCATGCCGGATCATCTGGACTTGCATGGAGATGGGCATCAAGACCGTCGCCGTGCATTCAGAGGCTGACCGGGACGCGTTGCACGTTCGTTTTGCGGACGAGGCGATATGCGTCGGCGGCAACCCTTCGGCTGAAAGCTATCTGAATATTCCGGCGATAATAAGTGCGGCCGAGATAACGAATGTGGACGCGATCCATCCGGGGTACGGGTTTCTTGCGGAATCAGCGACCTTCGCCAAGATCTGCGAAGACTGCAATATCAAATTTATTGGCCCTCGTGCGGATGTGATCGCCATGATGGGCGACAAGGTGGAAGCAAGACGAACAATGCTTGCCGCCGGTGTTCCGATCCTGCCCGGCAGTCCGGACCCGATAGAATCGACCGAAGAGGCTATTCGAATTGCAAACGAGATTGGCTTTCCGGTTATCATCAAGGCTGCAGCGGGCGGCGGCGGACGCGGAATGCGCATCGTCAGGAAGGAAGAAGAGCTGCGTGTAAACCTTGAAACTGCACAGAACGAAGCTCTTGCCGCATTCAAGAATGGTGCCGTCTATATCGAACGTTACATCGAAAGGCCCCGCCATATTGAGATCCAAGTACTCGCCGACGAACACGGGAACTGCATTCACCTCGGCGAACGGGAATGTTCAATTCAGCGGCGCCATCAAAAGCTTTTGGAAGAGGCTCCGTCACCTGTCATTACGCCGAAACAGCGTGAGGAAATGGGAGCGGTCGCCGTTAAAGCGTGTAAAGAGATCGGCTACTCTAACGCCGGTACGTTTGAATTCCTCTTGGATGAGGACGGCAGCTTTTACTTCATGGAGATGAATACGCGTATTCAGGTAGAGCATCCCGTTACGGAGATGGTCACCCTAGCTGACATCGTGCGCAACCAGATCCGTGTCGCGTCGGGCGAAAACCTGCAATACCAGCAGGAAGATGTTCGCATAACCGGACATTCGATCGAATGCCGTATAAATGCCGAAGATCCGGTGAAATTCACTCCGTCACCAGGCAAGATCACCGCATTCAACATCCCCGGCGGCCCCGGCGTCCGCATCGATACTGCGGTCTATCCCGGGTACATCGTTCCGCCGTATTATGATTCGATGATCGCCAAGCTCATTGTCCACGCACGAACACGCGAGCTTGCTATTAATCGAATGCAGAGAGCACTCGATATGATGGTGGTCGAGGGGATCAAGACGACCATCCCACTCCATAAAAAAATAATGGCCGACGAACGCTTTCGGAGCGGCAATTTCTCAACCAAATTCATGGAGGAGTTTGAGTTGTAAGTTGATAATTCATAATGGATAACGGATAATTAGTCAGTATTATCGATTACCGATCATAGTTTATAGTTAGGACAGAAATCTTCGCGGTTACCGCTTGAAACAGGAGCGGAGTTACTGTGAGCAAGGAGAGGCTATTTAAGCCAAGCAATTATGGCAACTGCAAAGGAAGTAAAAGAAAAAGTAGTAGGCGATTACAAAACACACGATTCCGATACAGGGTCGTCACAGGTTCAGGTGGCATTGCTGACCCAGCGCATTAATGAGCTGATGGACCATTTTAAGGAACACAAAAAAGACAATCATTCGCGTCGGGGCTTGCTTAAAATGGTCTCGCGTAGACGTAAATTGCTTGATTATCTCAAGAGAACGGATATCAATGAATATCATGAGATCATCAAGAAACTCGGATTGAGAAGGTAGTCAGCAGAATATGGCCGCGGCCCGCCAGTTAATGGTTTGGTCCACGGTCATTTTGCTTTTGCCTTTGTCCGGCAACTTCGTGCCGTAAAACACTGGCGTTCTTCGAAGGATTTGTCGTAGGTTGCTGAACGTGACAGCGTATATGTCCAAAAACAAAATCGAACGTTACACAAATAAAATCTCCAATGGCGGCGGGGCTTCACGACATAGCACCGGCCGCTTTTGTTTTGAGGAAATGAAATGACAAAGAAATATTTGAAAGAATCGATTAAACTCGGTGGTGAGGAACTGATCGTTGAAACCGGCAAGGTTGCCAAACAGGCCGATGGATCGGTCGTAATTCGCTACGGCGACACCATGGTGCTCGTTACTGCGGTAAGTAGTCGTACGGCGAGAGAAGGTCTGGATTTTTTCCCCATGACCATCGAGTATCGTGAATCCGGTTACGCTGCCGGCCGCATTCCTGGAAACTACTTCCGACGCGAAGGCCGCCCTGGCGAAAAAGAGATCTTGACCTGCCGGCTTATCGACCGTCCGATTCGTCCCCTGTTCCCTGACGGGTATCGCTTTGAAACGCAGGTCGTTGGAACTGTGATCTCCTCGGATGCGGAAAACGACCCTGACGTGATCGCGTTGACCGGTGCATCCTGTGCTCTTTACCTTTCGGACATTCCGTTCGATACTCCAATCGCGGGTATCAGGATCGGATTAATCGATGGTAAATATCTCATAAACCCGACCTTTGACGAACGTCGCGAATCCGACCTCAACCTCATCGTTGCCGGAACAGAAGAAGCTATCGTTATGGTCGAAGCCGAAGCTAACGAAGTTTCCGAAACGATCATGCTCGAAGCATTGATGCTTGCCCATAAGGAGATCAAACGGTTATGCCTGTGGCAGCGTGAGCTTGGCAAAGCACTCGACATCAAGAAGCGCGAATTTGTTCCGCCCACGATCGATGAGAAGATTGCCGGGGAAGTCGAGAAGAACTTCACCGATAAGCTTCGTGCGGCTCTCGATACGACTGGGAAAGATAAGCTTTCGAGCTATGCAGAGGTTGATGCTCTGAAAAAAGAGGTTATCGATAGCTATCCGGATGACCAACCCGAGGCTCGCCAGATGGCGGGTAAATCATTCTCGAAGCTCAAGGAAAAGATCTTTCGAGAAGATATGCTTGGCAATCGCCGCCGTCCGGATGGCCGCAAGTTCTCAGAGATCCGCCCGATCTCGTGCGAAGTAGGTTGGCTTCCGCGTGTACACGGATCGGCTCTTTTCACACGGGGCGAAACCCAGGCGATCGTCACGACGACTCTCGGAACCAAGATGGATGGGCAGTTCATGGATGACCTCGAAAAAGGCACCATCGATCGCCGGTTTATGCTCCACTATAATTTCCCGCCATATTCGGTGGGCGAGGCAGGCCGGTTTGGCGGAACCTCGCGTCGCGAAACAGGCCACGGAAATCTTGCCCGCAGGGCGATCGAACCTGTACTTCCTGACGACGAAGATTTCCCTTATACGATCCGAATCGTTTCGGATATCACGGAATCTAATGGATCTTCATCGATGGCTTCGGTCTGCGGCGGCATCCTGAGTTTGATGGAAGCCGGAGTTCCTATCAAACGTCCGGTGGCGGGCGTTGCGATGGGGCTTGTGATGGAAGGGAACCGCTATGCGATCCTTTCCGACATCGCCGGTGCCGAAGATCATTACGGCGACATGGACTTCAAGGTCACGGGTTCGGCAGAGGGCATCACTGCCCTTCAAATGGACATCAAGGTCGCGGGCATCAATGCAATGATCCTGCAGGAAGCCCTGGAGCAGGCACGAAAGGGCCGATTGCATATCCTTGAGATAATGAATCAGGCGATCGAGAAACCTCGCGAAGAGATCTCGCCTTTCGCTCCGCGAATTATCACCCTAAAGATCTCGCCGGATAAGATCCGCGACGTCATTGGGCCGGGCGGCAAGATGATCCGTTCGATCACAGAAGAAACCGGAGCGAAGATCGACATTTCAGATGACGGCACGATCCTTATCGCGACTGCCGATGGCGAAGCTGCTCAACAAGCGATCGCCCGCATCAAGGCACTAACGGCAGAAGCAGAGATCGGCGAGACCTATCTCGGAACAGTTTCGCGGATCGTTGATTTTGGGGCGTTTGTAGAGATCCTGCCCGGATTAGACGGATTGCTGCACATCTCTGAGATCTCGGACCGGCGCGTTAAAGACGTTCGTGACGAGCTAAAGGAAGGTCAGCAGATCATGGTCAAGTGCATCGGTAAAGAAGGCAATAAGGTCAAACTTTCCCGAAAAGCGATTCTTGCCCAAGAAAAAGCAGCCGGAAACGGCGGCGGCGGGAACGATGATCACGGAAGCAATTCTGAGGACTAGAATCGGTTTTAGATGATCAATCAAAGAGGCGGAACTGCGGTTTCGCCTCTATTCTTTTTTATAAGCCTTATGCCACGAACGAACGCTGCAATTGGTGCATTTAATATAGTTCCGCTGGTTGCCGGTGGCTTTCCAGCGGATGCCGCCCATATCCCAGAAGCTGCGCTCGAAGCTGCAGCCCTCGCATCTCAGCATCCACTTTCGGGAATCAGCATCCATGCTGTCACCCCACGACTTAGGAAAAATAGCCTTGAAAAATCGCTGGATCCAGCTCATTTCAATATCATCCTCCTCTGTGGTTAAATTTCTGCGGTCGTTGTAACGCGCTCCATCGAATAATACCCGTACCGATGCGGAAACGTAATGGCTCCACATGGGGTCCGAAAAAAGCATTTTGTAAATTCTGCCCCCGGGCCAGATCGCGCCGGGGACGGAAAGCAGAACATGATCTCGAAGATTATATCGAGCGTTGTCATCGAGATCTGCTGCCGAGCGGTCATTCACCGGCGAAAGTGTAAACCAAAACGCCCCTGACCTTGACCGGTTTGCCGGAGAGCATCGTCGTGTTGAACCTCGCGGCCCGGGCGGCGGACTCGGCCGCCTGTCTAAGAAGCGGATGGCCGCTCACAGCTTTTGCCTCGATCACATTGCCCTCAGTATCGATCGTTACCTGGACGTTAACCGCTCCAGTCGCGTTAACCGCTCGTGCGGCGGCGGGGTATGGCGGCTTCGGCAGGCTTCGAGCCTTACCGTTCAAAACGCCGCCGGAAATGACATCAGGCGGATCTTTGCGGGCCGGGGGCGGGGGCGGTATGTCTCCAAAAATGTCTGATTTTTCTCGAGCTTCTGGAATCATGATTCCCTCGGTCAGCATGATAGGACTTGCCCCGCCACCCTTGACGGCGTTCACTAACTTCACAAAATCGCCGTAGTTCCTATCAGGCTCTTCCGCAGAAAGCTTTACCAAGACCGTCTTCTCAACCTCGTTGGTATCCGCTCTATATACTCCATTGCGTTCCCGTTCCTCAAAAATTTCATCAAGGAAGGCAGTTAAAGCTTTGAGGTCAGCTTTCGGCTCATTGTTTAACACCGGCGTTCCGCTTGGCCCGGTAGTTATGAACAGCAATAGCGGATTGGGCCGTATTTCGGGCTCAGGCTCAGGCTCGGGCTCGATCTTCAGCTCGAGAACCCGGTCCGGAGCAACCGCCGGCTGCGAGATCAAACCGCCCTCGTCAGTTTCGGGGTTGCGTGAGCTTGTGAGCAGCTTGACCGTTTCGATCTTTTGCCGCCGAAGTTCAGCTATGACCGCGGCCAATTCGCTGGTCGGAACATCGACCGCAGCAGCGATGTAAACGATTCGGCTTTCGGGCGGCCTCGTGCCTAAAACTTCCCGCACCTTCGATCCCAGCGTAGCAATGTCGACCGGTTGCGAGTCGGGATCCTGAAGGAGTACCTGGCCCGGCCGTGGCATTATGATCTTGAACGCCGATGGCTGAGTCGCTTCATAATCTTGCTCGGCGTGTTCCATTCCGGCCGGAACGCTTTCGTTGAGTATTTCAGCTTTCTCTGACGCTCCGCCACGCGTCACTTCCTGAAACGTTGCACACGATATGACAATCGCCGACAGCAAAATGATAGCTAGCCGAAGATCTGATTTGTTTTCGTTCTTAAAGAAGCTCACAGTCTACCTCCGATCGAGACGTTCCAATACCTAACTCTGACGCAGATACGATATCCTCAACCGGCTATCTTCGCAAATTGATTGCCGCCTAACCTCGCATTTTTCTCTTTTACCGTCGTTCGGTGTAAAATCACCCTTTTGACCATTTTCTAAATATGTCTGCACCAAATATCGAGACCATCGTATCACTTTCTAAGCGCCGTGGGTTTGTTTATCCGGCCTCCGACATCTACGGCGGGCTGGGTTCATCGTGGGATTACGGCCCGCTTGGCGTCGAGCTTGCGAATAATATTAAGAAAAGCTGGTGGAACTGGCTTGTGTACGAACGCGACGATATTGAGGGGCTTGATTCATCGATAGTTCAAAACCGTTTAGTCTGGAAATATTCAGGCCACGAGGACACCTTTAGCGATCCGCTTGTGGACTGCCGCGACTGCAAATCGCGTTTGCGTCAGGACAAGCTAGATAAAGACGCCGATGGGAAATTTGTTTGTTCAAGTTGCGGTTCGACGAACCTGACCGATCCAAAAGATTTTAATCTGATGTTTCGGACAACGGTCGGAGCTGCGTCGGCCGACGATGACCCGATGGCACTTGCATACCTTCGGCCCGAAACGGCACAGGGAATTTTCACGAATTTCGCTAATGTGCTGAATACATCGCGGCGGAAACTGCCCTTCGGGATCGCCCAGATCGGCAAGGCGTTTCGAAACGAAGTGACGCCGGGCAATTTTATCTTCCGAACTCGAGAATTTGAGCAGATGGAGCTCGAATATTTCGTCAAGCCTGATGCGGCACCTGAGGCACATCAGGAATGGCTCGACGGTTTTGACTGCTGGCTCCGGTCGCTGGGGATTTCCGAAGCAAATCTAAAGCATTACGAACAGGAAAAGCATGAGCTCGCCCATTACTCTGATCGAACCGTGGATATTCTATATCGCTTTTTCCCCGAACGAGAGGATGAAGAAAAGCAGTGGGATGAGCTGATGGGCATCGCTAACCGGACGGATTATGACCTGCGTGTTCATTCAAAAAAGCCGGAAGATGCCGAAGGAAAGCGGATCAATCCTGATTCGACGGAAGACCTTTCGTATTTCGACACCGCGACCAACGAACGCTATTACCCTTATATAATCGAGCCGTCCGTCGGTGTAAATCGAACGCTGCTCGCGGTTATGATGGACGCGTACGAAGAGCGGACAAACGACAAAGGCGAGACCC
>JBBQTV010000189.1:0-7443 GCA_038212935.1 Pyrinomonadales bacterium
TAAATTCCCCTTTTCTAAGGGTTTGGCCGTCATAAACTGTAAAGAGACCGGTAGGGCCGCCAACGGGGCCTCCGGTTCCAACAGTAGGAGCTGTGTTTCTGTCATCTTTGTCTGACCGTTTGCTGTTGTCTGTCGTCGTGATCGTTTGAGCGATCGCCGAAAACGTAAAAACTAACAGGGTCAGCGTCACAATAAACACTCTGTTAACGAGTTTCATCATATTCCTCCGCCGAAAATAAATAATCAATTTCAATCAGTAGCTATAAAATACAGTACTGCAATATTTTAACAAGCTACATCAGTATTACATACACGCCCGATCTTGCCAAATCAATTGTGCAAAATCGTACCGCGTTCAGTTAGTCGAACTCTGTTGCTTGGGTTTCCCCGAGAAAATGCTCAAAGGAAAACCACAAACCCCTTCACCGCAAAGTCTCTCTAGCGTATGAAGATATTATATTCCTGTCCGAAAATCAAGCATTTTTAACACATTAGCGCAATCGGCCGAGATCGGTTAAGCATAGATGCCACGCATCTTAGTGTCATAAGCGACGCGGTCGATGGCCAACATGTAGGCCGCCGTCCGTGTATCGACCTCGTGTTTATCCGCATAATGGCAAAGCTCATTGAAACTCGCCACCATTTTTTCCTCTAATCTTTCATTCACCTGGGCTTCGGGCCAGAAGTACCCCATCCGGTCTTGAACCCATTCAAAATATGAAACCGTGACGCCGCCGGCGTTCGCCAGAATGTCGGGAATGACGAAGATGCCCTTATCGTGAAGGATCTTGTCGGCCTTTGGCGTGGTCGGGCCATTTGCCCCTTCGGCTAATATCTTACATCTAATTCGGTCAGCATTTTCTGACGTTATCTGGTTCTCGGTCGCACACGGAGCCAATACGTCGCATTTGATCTCCAGAAGATCTTTGTTGGATACTTGTTCAGCATCCGGGTAACCCTCGAGCGATTTGTTTGAATTCAAATATTCCATAACCTTTGGAATATCCAGTCCCGCGGGGTTATATATCCCCCCGCCAACGTCCGAGATAGCAACTACCTTATATCCCTGTTCGTGCATCAACATCGCGCCGATCCCGCCGACGTTTCCGGACCCCTGAACAACGACCGAAGTCTGCTCCGGCGTCAGGTCAAACCGCTTAATCGCTTCATTTATAGTAAACAGAACTCCGCGGCCCGTCGCTTCGCGCCGTCCTAGCGACCCGCCGAGGGCGACGGGTTTACCGGTGACCACAGCCGTAACAGTGTGGCGAGCGTGCATAGAATATGTATCCATGATCCACGCCATCGTTTGCTCATTGGTGTTCATGTCCGGCGCCGGGACATCTTTATCCGGTCCGATGAAGTCGATCAGCTCGGCCGTGTAGCGACGGGTCATGCGTTCAAGCTCACCGATAGACATTTGTGCCGGATTGCAAATGATGCCGCCTTTCGCACCGCCGAACGGAACGTTTACTACGGCGCATTTCCAAGTCATCCATGCCGAAAGGGCCTTTACTTCATCAAGCGAAACGTCGGGGGCGTAGCGGATACCGCCCTTTGCCGGGCCGCGGGCAAAGTTGTGCTGCACGCGAAATCCTTCGAACACCTGATGATGGCCTGTATCCATGCGGACAGGAATATAGACCTTTATCTCGCGGCTCGGCACCCGCATCACTGCATACAGGTCGGGGTCGAGGCCCAACAGTTTTGCGGCACGGTCGAACCGCTCGCTCATCGCTTCGAAAGGATTTTTTTCGTCGCTTCCCTTAAAACGCCGCATTTCGTCGGCCATCGGATTTGCCATGTCTGATTAGATCTCCAAATGTATCAATTGATTTGTTCAAGCTGGTCCTGGTCTAGAACGCGATTCATCGAACCCGATCTAAAACCTTCGAGGTCGAGCGTTATGAACTCGAACCCGATACTGCGAAATTTTTCACTTATGCGGTTTACAACGCCTAGATCGAGAATCATTTCCATCTCGTCGGCCGCGACCTCTATCCGCGCCAGTTCGCCGTGAATGCGTACACGGAATTCGCGGAAACCCATTTGCCGAAGGACGTCCTCGCCCCGTTCGACCTTGCTCAGACGGCCGATCGTGACCGGCGTTCCGTAAGCCAGCCGCGACGAAAGGCAAGGGCTCGCAGGCGCGTCCCACGTCGGCAAACCGTGAAGTCGGCTTAGGTAACGTATCTCTTCCTTTTCCAGCCCTACCTCTAAAAGAGGACTCTGGATCGCTCTTTCGTTCGCGGCAATTCGGCCGGGACGATGGTCGGAGGCATCGTTGGCATTCATTCCGTCGAGAATATGCTCGGTGCCTGCGTCGGCCGCGATCTTCGCCAGCGCGTCGTACAATTCCGATTTGCAGAAATAGCATCGGTTGCCGGCATTGGCAGTGTATTCCGGAACGTTCATCTCATCGGTCTTGATGATCCGGAAATTGAGATCGAAAGCCTTAGCGATCCGCTCTGCTTCAGTTCGTTGAAACTCAGAAACACTTGGCGAATGTGCCATCACACAAATCGCCCGTTCGGAAAGTTCTTGTGTCGCGATCAGACCCAAAAAAACGCTATCAACACCGCCGGAGTAAGCGACCAACACGGAGCCCATTGACCGCATCTTAGCTCTTAGTTCAGCTTCTTTTGCAATGGCCGAAGCGTTGCTCGGGAATGTCAGTTGGGCGTGTTGCTCTGAGATCATTTTTGCTGACCGGTCGGCGGTGGCACCGCCTAAATACAAAGTCAAAATCTTATCTTAGCCGTCGATACGAACGCAACCGCCTCTGACCGAAATCAGTGAGACAGCACGGTCGTGAGAATACATAGGAAAATGAAGGGTAAAATGTTATTATCGAGCCCAAGGAATATTTGAATGCCCGCCTGTTTTTTCCATTTTGAACTTAACCCTCGAAGGACTTTAGGTTTTTTTCTGTTCCTGTTCGTTCTTCTTTTTTCTACTGCCTCGATCGCGGCGGGACAGGAAGATGTCGAGGACAGTTCCGGCGATGCGATAAGGCTGTTTAACGAGGGCCAGGATGCCCACGAGAAAGGAGAGCTCGGCCGCGCGGTCGGATTTTACGAAGCTGCATTAAAGGCAGTGCCCGAATTTCCCGAGGCTGAATTGCAGCGGGGCAGTGCACTTCTCGCCCTCGGCAAACGTGACGTTGCCGAATTAGCATTTAGGCGTGCGGTCGAACTCCGCGATGACTGGACGCTTGCCCTCGCGGCCTTAGGTTCGCTACTTGTTGAGAAAGGTGAGTACGCGGAAGCCGAGACGATACTTACGAAAGCTATCAAGCTCGATGAGCTCAATTTTCCGGCTTACGTATCTTTGACCGATCTCCGGCTTCGCACAAAAGCTGCAAAGGAAACCCTCAAGGTACTTCTAGAACAAGTTACCGTACTCACTTCAAAGGCAAAGTCTCCGGCATCCATCTGGGCGGCTCGAGCGGCTCTCGAGCATTCATTGGGCGACGCTAGTTCGGCCCGAGCTAGTGTTGAACGCGGCTTAGCTGTCGACCCAAAGAATATTTCAGCTTTGAGCGAAGCAGCTCAGATAGCCTTGACCGAGAAGGATCCGACCGGTGCCGACGGTTTTGCCGCAAGGCTTGCATCGGCTGGCGGTTCGCCGTCGAATGTAAAGATGCTGCGGGCGAGGATAGCAATTGCCAAAGATCTGCCCGACGAAGCTCTTGTCTTTTTAAGCTCGATCGAGCCACCGACTAAAGAATCAAGTGAGCTTATCGCCAAGATCAAGGACGCGACGATCGCCGATCCCGCCGAATTGGAAAAAAGGCTCGCTTCGGCTCCGGGGGATGTATTGATACTCGGAAAGCTCTGTTCCGCCTATCGTATAAGTGCTCCGGCTAAAGCTCTTTCATATTGTCAGCAGGCATCGCAGGCAGAGCCGGGCAACATCGAACATGCTATCGGTTTTGGTGCCGCATTGATACAGGCACGGCGGTTCAACGACGCGATCGGCCTGCTTACAAAGCTGGTCTCGTATGCTCCTGAGAATTCCACCGCCAGATCGTATCTGGCAACTGCATTGTTTCAGGCAAAACGGTATGCGGATGCAAGGGACGAATTTAAGTGGCTGGTGAACCGACAGCCGGATCTAACTGTCGCATACTACTTCCTGGCGGTGTCGCACGACAACCTCGCGGAATATATGGATGCGATGGCGAACTATCAGGAATACCTGCGACGAGCGGATGCGGCCAAGGATAAAGACGAGATCGACCGCATCACGCTCCGTCTGCCGATTTTAGAAAGACAGCTACGTTCAAAAAAGGGAAGAAAAGATGAATGAAAGAATGAATAGGACGTTACGGGGAAAGGTCAGGCAGATCGAAGGCGTCATGCGTCCTTCGGAATTCCGCAATTGCGGCAGCCCGCGTATCGCTCTATTCGTTCTGTTCATCGTCATGGCCGCACTGCCCGCCGTCGCCCAGAAATTGCCGGAATACGAAACCGCCCCACCGCCCCTTCGGATCATGTCAGCCGATGAGCGCGAAAAGCTCGATAAAGAGTCGGGCATAAGGAAACGCACCGCAATGGCACTCAGCCTTATGGATGTTCGATTGACTCAGGCAAACGAAGCGAATTCGAGAGATCAACTGGACGAAATATTCACGCATCTGGGAGCGTTCCACGCTTTGATGGAAGACACGCTCGACTTTCTCGAAACTTCGGAGACCAATAAGTCGCGTGTCCTTTATAACCTAAAGCGGTTGGAGATCGGGCTTAGACGATTCACACCTCGGCTTGAGATGATCCGCCGGGAAATGCCGCTCACGCACGAATTTTATGTGCGAACTTTGATGCGTCGTCTTCGGGATGCCCGGACACGGGCGGTGGAACCGCTTTTCGGCGAAACCGTGATTCGTGACGGCGGCAGTCTATAAATATATGTCCATTTCTCATTTTTTACGGCTCACATTTATAACTGCGTCAATTGGCCTTTTTATCTGCGTTAGCTTTGTTGACGCCGATGGCCAGCGCCGTGACTATATGACAGACGAGGAGATCGAACTCGTTCGCGACAATCAAGAAATGGATCTTAGGATGTCGGTACTTGTAAGGATGATCGACCGTCGTTTCGAGGTCTTGAACATCGGCGTTGGCACATCAAACGAAAAGACGCGCAAATCAGAAGAATGGGGTCCGCCTCCGACAGGAACTAGGTTGCAGCTTATCACCGACATTCGCGAGCTACTTCGTAAGGCAGCTGAGGATCTCGATCTTGCCGTCGATCGGGATGCTAATGCGCTTAAGCCTGAGACCAAGTCGGGGAAGATCTTTGGTGACGGCGTCCGAAAGCTTGAACATGCCGCCATTCGGTATTTGCCTGTGTTGGAGCAAGCGGCCGAGACGCCCGAATCCGAGGCCGAACGCGGACAGCTCTTAAACGCAGCAGAGCTTTGCGAAGAGATAATCGCGGCCGCCCGAAGGCTGCCTGCTCCCGTCAAATAATAGGGTCGTCGGGTCGATTTTTCTTTTCGGATCAGCACGTTTAGTTATAAGATAGAAGTTTATCTAGCCTGGCACGCGCCTGGTTTTAGCTCCGGTCGCGCACCCGTGGCTACGTCGCCGTAATTCACAAACAATGGAAATAGAAGTAGAAATGAAGACATCAGGAAATTCGTCGTATGCCGTATTTGTGGGCATATTGGTATTATTGTCGATCTCGGCAAATGCGGTTTTTGGGCAGACCTTTGATCAACGCATCAAAGAAAAAGAGATGGCCGAAAAGCTTCGCCGGATCACCGATCGGACAGGAATTGGCCTAACTCCTGTGAACCTGCCGGATGGCAGCTTGATGGTGGATCTGCAGGGCAAGTTTCAGTATGCGATGCTTTCACAGATCAATGACGACGGCCATCCGGTGGCAAGTTGTGTGTCGAGCCTGAAAGAAGCGAATGCATTTTTCGGACGCGATCTTGACACAGGCCAAATGCTAAATAGGACGAAACGCCGCTTTGACGCTTTCGAACCAACCGGAGCCGAGACGCACGGCATGTCGCAGTCAGAATTTGATTTCTACAAAGGCCTGATCGAGAGATATGAACAACAGCTCCAGACAAATCCGGCCTCGGCGGCGATTACTATCCTAAATAACGATGATCCAAATGAAGGTTTCAATGACCCGACAGTAGTGACACCGGAAGGCGGAAATCAGGGCGCTACGCTTGGCCATCAGCGTCTAAACGTTTTCAATGCCGCCGCTGCGATCTGGGGCGCATATTTAGATTCTGCCGTCCAGATCGAGGTAAATGCCAATTTTGACCCGCTGACGTGTACATCCAATTCGGCTGTCCTCGGTTCGGCATCAGCGAACACGCTGCATGGAAACCACCCAAATGCAGGCTTTCAGAATACCTGGCATCATCAAGCTCTTGCCAATAAACAGGCCGGCTCCGATCTTTCGCCAAACCCCGATATGCGAGCGCGGTTCAACAGCAGTTTGAACGGCCAGGCGGGATGTCTTCAGGGCGGAAGGTTTTACCTCGGCCTCAATAATTCTGAACCCTTTTTGACGATAAATCTCTTGATAGTCGTACTTCATGAAATGGGGCATGGACTTGGGTTTTCTGATTTTGTTGATCCGGCGACAGGCGGTTTCTTTCAGGGATTTCCGGATGTTTACACAACTTTTCTCCGCGACAGAACGACGTCTAAAATGTGGAACAACATGACGAGCGCGGAGCGGCTCATTTCACAGATCAATAACAATAATGTGCTTTGGGATGGCCCAAGCGTCAAGATCGGCTCAACCGGCGTCTCCACCGGACGCGACGCGGACGGCCGTATCGAAGTATTTTCGCCGAGTACTTACGACCCCGGGTCGTCGATCGCACACTGGAATACCCGTGTTTCCCCTAATCTCTTAATGGAGCCTTTTGCTGAAGCCGGGATCTCGCTCAACCTTGATATGACCCGCCAGTTTATGCGGGATATCGGCTGGTATCGTGATTCGGACGGTACCGGAACGCCGGACACGATCACTAGCGTTACGCCCAGCGGCGGGACTCTCGTGATCGGAACACAAACAACGATAAATTGGACCAACAACGGCGGCTTCAACAAAGCAATTGCCATCGAACTTTCAATCGACGGCGGAACTACATTCCCGACCGTACTGACCCCAAACTTTATCAACAACGGCTCATTCACTTTCACGGTGCCGAATACGCCAACCACACAGGCGAAGATCCGAGTTCGTGAAGCAACGTTTGCCTCACCGGCGGGTGAATCTTCCGCGGTCTTTTCGATCTCGACTACGGCGGCTCCTTCGGGTACTGCGTTCATCGACATGGATGGCGACGGAAAGACGGATGTCTCTGTGTTTCGACCGAATGGCGTGACGATCAGCGAATGGTGGTTCTTGCGTTCGTCTGACGGTTCAAATGGGGCGTTTGCGTTTGGGGCGAACACGGATACT
>JBBQTV010000190.1:0-7441 GCA_038212935.1 Pyrinomonadales bacterium
GCAAGATGTAGTCAAGCTTAATACCTGCAACCTCTATGCCTTTTCTAGATTCGCGTATTTTTCGATGAGTTTCTTTTGCCCAAATCCCGGAAAGCTTACGGTGAGTTTTACATTGTCGCCAGCTCCTTCGCGGCGAAGGACGAGGCCGCGGCCGTACTTGTCGTGCTTGACGTGAGCACCGGGAACAAAGCCGCCAGTTGTATCACTAGGAGGTTCGGCTCGATACGCATTTGCAGATGCCGCAGCCCGAAGTTTTTCAATTCCCTTTGGCGGTTCGGGTTCATTTGCCGGGGCCGCGTTTTCGGTGACCTTGTCTCCGCCGCGCTTGTTAAAAAATTCCGCGATCGCCTCAGCGCTGTTGTAAGTCTTTCCGGTGTACGTGTTCTTCGGCTTCGCCGGCTTCACTTCACCTCTCAGTGCCGCAACCGCATGTTTATTCGACCGGGTCGTCGCGCTCCGCGCGAAAGAAAGCCAGGATGAACCGTACGAAAGATCTTCAATCAATTCGAGCGGCATCTCGTTCAAAAACTGAGACGGCTCGGCCGCCATTTCTTCGCCATATACACGGCGCCGCATCGCGTGCGTAACGTACAGAATTTTTTCTGCCCGCGTTATCGCAACGTATGCGAGACGCCGTTCTTCCTCAAGTTCTTTCGGGTCGTTGATACTTCGCGAGTGCGGAAAAATGCCGTCCTCTAGCCCGACCAGAAACACGACCGGAAACTCAAGTCCTTTCGCGGAATGTACCGTCATCAGCGTCACTGGCGCATCCTGGTCGTACTTATCGGTGTCAGCTGTGAGTGCGGCGTGGTCAATAAAGTCACGAATACCCATGCTGTCTGATCCATCATAATCCACCGAGGCGTTGACCAATTCCTCGAGGTTCTCGAGCCGTGCTTCTGCCTCATCCGAATTCTCTGACCGAAGCATCAGCGAATATCCGCTGTCATCTATCGCGGCAATGACGACCTCGGAAACCTTTCTTCCAGAGACCGATGTGTCAGATGCCGCCATCAGCCCGGCGATAACTCGCCTAAAGGAACCGAATGCGTCTTTCGCCCGATTGGTGATCGAAACTGATCCGCGATATTCGGGATCTGTTATCTCGCCGATCGCGTCCCAGAGAGAGACTCCGAGGTCTTTCGCCGCTGCGATAAGCGCATCGAGCGACGTCTTACCAAGGCCGCGTGGGGGATTATTGATCACCCGTAGAAGAGCGATGTCGTCCTGCGGATTCAGCGCAAGCTTCAGATAGGCGATGATGTCCTTGACCTCTTGCCGCTCATAGAACGAGAAACCGCCAACGATGTTGTAACCGATACGTGCACGACGCATGGCCTCTTCAAACACACGCGACTGCGCGTTCGTGCGGTAGAGCACAGCGACCCGCTCATCCGGGTTCCGCCGCCGATGTTCCTCTATCTTTGCCGCCGCAAAACGGGCTTCACCGTCGGCATCTGAAGCTTGGTAATAAAAAATGCGTTCGCCGCCGACATTTGAGGTCCAGAGCTTCTTTTTCTTTTGATTGACGTTGTTCTTGATTATGGCGTCGGCCGTATCTAGGATCGTTTGTGTCGAACGGTAATTCTGTTCGAGCAAGATCGTCTTGGCGTCGGGAAAATGTTGTTCGAAATCGAGAATGTTCCGTATATCCGCCATTCGAAATCCGTATATGCTCTGAGCATCGTCCCCAACGACGCAGATGTTCTGTTGCTTTTCGGTCAGATACTTGATGAGTGCAAGCTGCAGCGGATTGGTATCCTGATATTCATCGACAAGGATGTATTTGTAGCGGTCGTTGTACTTTTCCCTGACCTCTGTCGAACTGCGCAACAGCTGAACGGTCTTGATCATCAGGTCGTCAAAATCGAGTGCATTCGCCAGCCTTAGACGTTGTTCGTACATCCGGAAGACCTTGGCAGTCGCTGCACGTTTTTCATCAGTGTGTTCGATCCTGGACGTGAACAGCTCGACATCATCACCGCGGTTTTTTGCCGCACTTATCGCCGACCGAACAACGCGCGGGACGATCTGCTTCTCGTCCATCCCGAGGTCCTTGATGCACGCCTTGATGACCTTTTGCGAGTCGTCGGTGTCATAGATAGTGAAGGATTTCTTATAACCTTCGTTCAGTGCCTCGATATCCTGCCGTAGTATTCGGACGCAAAGGCTGTGAAACGTTGAAAGCAGCGGCTTCGAATTAAGCCGTTCGCCCTTTAGTAGCTCCTCGACACGCTGCCGCATCTCGCCCGCAGCTTTGTTCGTAAAGGTAACAGCAAGAATATTATGCGGCGGAACCTGCTTTTCTTTTATGAGATATGCGATGCGCACCGTAATGACACGGGTCTTGCCGGAACCGGCTCCCGCAAGAACGAGGAGCGGCCCTTCGGTCGTTTTCACGGCATCGACCTGCTGCGGATTTAAGGCGCTGAATATTTCCATCAATTTATTGGGAGTTCGCGTGGCGAAAGTCTATTTGATCAGTTCCTGCACGGCTTTGAAGCTCGCGTGTTTCGAGTCTGCCATCATTTCGAACAACGCCATCTCGACAGACGACGGTATTGCCCCGCACGTGAGCATGCGATCGATTCCGGCTTGCCTGTCATGCGAAAATCGTGAGCCGACCGAATCCGTCAGCAGATGAACCTCAAAGCCTCTTTCGATCAGGTCCTGCACCGTTTGGTTGACGCAAACATGGGCTTCGATGCCGCAAACGACGATCTGCTCGGCGCCTGTCGCCTGCAGTGCGTCGACGAATTCCGCTGATCCACACGCGCTAAACGTCGTTTTCTCGATCACAGCGATCTGCTCGTCCATTGAGTACGATATCTCTTCGGCGGTCGAACCAAGGCCTTTCGGGTACTGCTCAGTGACGATCACCGGAACCTCGAGCAGAGCAAAGCCTCGGACCGCCGTGGATATCCGTGAGGCGATCAGTGCATAGTCCGCCACGACGGAACGAAACGCCTCTTGGACGTCGATCACGATCAAAGCCGCACGTCTGGCATCAAGCCCTTGTATTTTCGCCATCTGTGTCTCCGATAATTGCCGCCTCAGCAGCAGGCATCTTTTTCTCTGCCTTTCTGGCTTCCCTGGCCTTCTTCTCCGCCATTTCCTTCTTGTACGTTTTGGCAAAAAAGAAAACGGCGACGCCGGAAATGACGAGTATTAAGATCATCATCGCCGCGATGAAATAGACCTCTGCAGTTGCTGAACCGGGCATACCTCAAGTTTATGGCTCAGGGCTTATAGATTCAAGTTCGAGTTTGATTTGCGTCGGAGGGGTTAGCGAGGTGCTTGCATTACTGGAAATGCATCTGCGGCAGGTTCGCCAATAAGCAACTTTTTATAGATCTCAGGCACGATCCGCACCTTTTTGTTCTCATCCGTTACGAGGTGGAGCGTTTCGCCTTCGGCTATGAGTACATCGTCGGTCGCACGATGCACCTCGTAAACAAAACGGATCGAACGGCTTCGCACTTCCGCTACTTTCGTTCGTATTGTCAGCAGATCTTCGTAAAAGGCAGGGGCTTTATATCTGACGTAGCTTTCGGCAACGACCATTAAGGCGTTATCCTCTTCTTCCATCGACTTGTAGGAGAAGCCGCGGGCACGGCAAAGGTCGCTGCGTCCTGATTCAAACCAGATCAGGTAGTTCGAGTGATGAACTATGCCCATCTGGTCGGTCTCGGCATACCGCACACGGACCTCGGTTTCATGCCAACCGTCCATAAAAAATTTGGCTGGGAGACAGGGATTCGAACCCCGATAGGCAGATCCAGAGACTGCAGTCCTACCATTAGACGATCTCCCAGCGTTCTCTTAATTTAATGGCGAATGGAGCGAGTTGTCAAATGAACCTCATTTCGTGATCGCCTTGCGGCATTTCGGAAATACAGGCAAAATAAAAGGTTATGGCTGATGGAGATCAGATACTAAACAACCGGCAGGCTTATCATGAATATATCATTCTTGATAAGTACGAGGCCGGGGCCGTGCTCCTCGGCACTGAGGTCAAGAGCATAATGGAAGGCCGCATCCAGCTCAAGGATTCCTATGTGACCATCAAGGACGGAGAGCTTTGGCTGTTTAACGTTCATATCTCACCTTATTCTCACGGAAACAAACAAAATCACGACCCCATGCGAACGCGCAAGCTCTTGCTGCACCGCAAAGAGATCGAAAAGCTTGAGAAAGAGACATCACAAAAAGGCATGACTCTGGTCGTGACCTCCATCTACTGGAAGAACGGCCGGATCAAATTCGAGATCGGCGTCGCCAAAGGCAAGAAACTCTACGATAAACGCGAGACCGAAATGAAGAAAACTATCGAGAAAGAAACGCGGCAACAGTTGAAAGAACACAGCAGATAAGTTATAGATATAACAAGAGTTTTGCGTCACATAACACAAAGTTATCAAAGAGGACATTAATGGATTTTCAAGGACTGACATCGAATTTTCACGAAGCCGGAGTTAAGGCTTTAGGGGTCGTACTTTTCAAGGGCGAGAAGGCTGACTCGGGAGCTCTGAAGCAGCTTGACGACCTGACCGGCGGTCACATATCCGCGGCAATAAAAGCCGAAGAGATCACAGGCAAATCCGGCGAAACGGCACTTTTTCGATTCGCTCCTTCAAAGAAAGTAAAAGCTGACCGTGTGCTCGTCATCGGCTGTGGAGACAAGCAGGATTTCACAGCGGCCGGTGCCGGTGAAGCTGCTGGAACGGCTGCCCGCTATTTCCGCAAGGCCAACGTCAAAAGTTTTGCGATCATGGGCCGATACGATTCGAACGCCGTAGAAGCCGCGCAGAACGCCGTTCAGTGCGCCATCACGAGTCAATTCGAACTTGATAAATATAAAACGAAAGACAAGACCGATCGGTCGATCGATAAGGTCGTAGTCTATGTTGACGGAGCAAAACCCGCCGATCTGAAATTGGGTATCGATCGCGGCGTTGCCATAGGCGAATCCATGAACTTTGCCCGTGATCTAGCCAACGAACCGCCAAATGTTCTCCATCCTACCGAAATGGCAAAGCGGGCGATGGCTATGGCGAAAGAGGTCGGCATCAAATGCGAGATCCTCGACGAAGCTAAGATGAAAAAGCTCGGCATGGGCTCGATCCTCAGCGTTTCGCAAGGGTCTGAACAGCCTGCCCAGATGATCATTTTTCGGTACACGCCCGCCAAGTCGACGTCTAAAAAAGGCGAGACACTCGGGCTGGTCGGCAAGGCCGTTACCTTCGACACCGGCGGTATCTCGCTCAAGCCCGGCGAAGGCATGGACGCGATGAAATACGACATGTCCGGTGGCGCAACGGTCTTCGGAACAATGCGTGCCATCGGCTTGCTAAAGCCTTCCGTTCCGGTGATCGGTGTCGTCGGTGCGGTCGAGAACATGCCGGACGGACGTGCGTCGCGTCCGAGCGATGTCGTAACGGCCATGAACGGCAAGACGATCGAGATACTTAACACAGATGCAGAAGGCCGCCTGGTTCTGGCAGACGCTGTCGCCTATGCCGAAAAGATCGGCGCGACCAAGATAGTAGACATGGCAACATTGACGGGTGCTGTCATCGTAGCCCTCGGCGACCAAAATACCGGCATAATGGGTAACGATCAGGAACTTGTCGATGCCATTCGCGAAACCGGCAAACAGGTCGGCGAAAACTTCTGGCAGCTCCCGCTCAGCGCCGAATATAGCAAGCAGATCCGATCGGACATCGCGGATATCAAGAACATCGGGCCGCGTATGAAAGCCGGAACTATTATGGGCGCCGTCTTCATCCAGGAGTTTGTCGACAAGGCGAAGTGGGCACATCTCGACATCGCCGGAACCGCGTGGTACGACACCGTTCGCCCACATCAGGCAAAAGGCCCGACCGGGGTTGCGATACGAACTCTCGTGAAATTCGCTGAAAGTTCGCAATAGACATAACATCAACTAATCATTAGAATGGGCTGGTAAGATTTTTCTTGCCGGCCTTTTTCGGCAAATTCCCTCCCGATCTGCGTCAAAGTTGCGGTTCACCTTGACCGAAGTAGCGTCTCGAATGCGAGATCGTTCTGACGATCGTCTATGCGGCAACATACAATTAATTTGCTGATCGCCGTTGCCGCTCTATTGCTGGTAACGGCATGTGTTTGCCGATCGGGACGAGATGACCATTCAACGGTGGCTGGTGAGCCGACGACCACGGCGGCTACGCCCGGCAAAGTTCCGTCAGATTCCGATGCGTCCGCCGATCCGCGCTATTCGGACAAGGGTGATTTCGTCGTCGTTCGGCCAAACGCGGCAGCCGCGCGATTTCAAAAGCTTGAGAGACAGGTGCAGTCCGAAAAGCTTCTCGAAAAGGCGGCCGACCAGCTAAACCGAGCTTTGGTACTTCCCGCCGACATCACGCTGCAGGTAAAGGATTGCGGCGAACAGAACGCTTTTTACGACGCCAACGAGCGAAACGTAACGATATGCTATGAATTGATGCAGCGGTTTTACGACACGTTCAAAAAGGGGAAAGCACCCGACGAAACGGCTTCAGAAAAGATGTTCGACGCCATCAGGTTTGTCTTTTTACACGAGATCGGGCATGCCTTGATCGATGTTTACAAGCTTCCGGTGGCCGGCAACGAAGAAGACGCCGCGGACCGCCTTTCCGCATTCGTAAATTTAAAAGAATTGGGCGAAGATGGTGTTCGGGCAGTTTTTGCGGCCGCCGATGCGTTTGCGATCGAATCGAAATTCTCGAAAACGACCACGCGAAATTTGGCCGACGAACACCTGCTCCAGGAACAGCGATTTTATAACTCCCTCTGCATGATCTACGGATCGGATCCGGAAAAGTATTCCAACATCGTTTCTGACGGCTATCTGCCGAAGGAACGAGCTGTCCGGTGCCAAAACGAATTCAAGCGCACGGTAGAGAGCTGGACGGTCCTTCTCGAACCGTGGCGGAAAGGTTAAAAACAAAACGTAATCAGGAGAATCTATGAAACGCATCATTTCAGATCTTATATACGGAAGATCAAGCACATCCAATGGGCTGATCGCCTTGGCAGTTATCTCATTGATAGCATTGGGCTGCGCTTGCGGCGATATGGACCTCGGCAACATTGGCAAGAATTCGAACACGGCACCTGCCGAAACAAATACGACGACACCGGTCGAGACATCCGACGACTCGCTGCCATCAAACTCTGTGATCCAAGCCCTCGCAAAGGAAACGACCCGCGAATTCTCGCAGGCGATAGACAGCGGCGATTTCGGGGACATCTACGAAAATTCATCGCCCGATTTCCAAACGACGTACACTGAGGAGCAGATGCGGGATGCCTTTAAAGTATTCACCGCTCAGAAGAAGAGGGTCGTTCCGATACTTAATCGGGCCGCCGGTATGGACGCCGAGTTCTCACCCGAGCCCTATATTCGAACGGAGAAAGGCCT
>JBBQTV010000191.1:0-7428 GCA_038212935.1 Pyrinomonadales bacterium
ACGTAAACGGTTTCGCCGGATCGGAGAAAGTAAAAGCGGCCGCTCATTGGCCTTCCTGCTCTTACAAACTCAAAATTGTAGACCGATCCACTCAATTTTCCACCAAAGTTCTCTTCGCGTCCCGCCACAAAGCCCGGCAAGAACTGCAATTTCGTCTCTTCGTCCCTGATCACATCCGACATTGCCGCATTTCTCACGGCCGTGGACTTCCGAACCTCAAAGTGGCCGTCCAGGCGATCCACGAAGACGTATTCGACACTCGGATTCGCCGCCGTCGGCTTGACCGTCATTTTCCAGCGTTCATCGGGGACCTCAAACGTGTACTCGACATTTGTGTCCGCGAACGTCGACGAACCCTGAGCGAAAGTCATCGGACTAACGGCAAATCCGATCAAGACGGCTGCCGAGGAGAGCATCAGCTTATAGAAAAACTTTCTTTTGTTCATAACGTTATGATTTTAACCAATTGATAAACGAAAAGCGACCATTGGATGTTCACGAAGGGCATACTGTTGTCCGCGGCTATGGGCCGCAGCAATAGTAGCGGCAAGTAAGTTTCTCGTCTAAATCGGGCGTCGGTGCATCTAAAAAATTGTCGAGAGTGAGAATAAAAAGAGATACGGGCACGAAAGCCGACAAATAGTTATGAGAACCATCAGTTCATTTTCTTCCATTTTAGCTGCGATACTTATCGGCAATCTACTTTTGCCATCGGCCGTTTTTGCGAATACATCGGCAAAGCAAATATCCGATGACCAGAAAGCACTTCACCTGCTTAACCGGCTCGGCTTTGGTGCGCGGCCTGGTGACCTGGAAAAGGTAAAAGCTCTTGGGATCAAGAATTATATCGAGCAGCAATTGAATGCCGGGGCCATCAACGATGATCTGGTGGAAGCGAAGGTGCGAGATCTCGAAATATTCAATATGTCTACGGCCGAGGTTTTTGCCAAGTATCCAAATCCCGGTGCGTTGCTTCGTCGGCTAGAGGGTGGAAGGCAAATGCAGGCAAATGCCAGGAATTCGAACGCAATGCCTTCCGCAATGCCGGAGAATGATGCGGCCGCGACGCAAGCTGCTCAGCGAGAGCGACGGCAAAAGCTGCAGCAACTTTATCGCGAATACGACCTAAAACCTGCCGCGCAGTTGCTGCCGCAGATCGTGTCGAACCGCGTTATCCGTGCGGCGTATTCAGAACGTCAGCTTCAGGAAGTGATGGTCGATTTTTGGCAGAATCATTTCAATGTATTCGCCGGCAAGGCGGCGGTCCGGTGGTACATCCCGAGCTACGAACGCGATGTCCTGCGAAAGCACGCTCTAGGAAATTTCAAAGATCTGGTCGTCGGCACGGCACAGCATCCGGCGATGCTTTTTTTCCTTGATAATTTCGAATCGGTTTCCCCGAATACACAAATGGCCGGCGGAAATGGCCGCAACAACCGGCTGCAGCAAGCTGTATTGAGCGGGAACGTCACGCCGCGGATGCGTGAACAGATAAAACGCCGACAGAACCTGACGGATGCTGAGTTGGATGAACGGATCAAGCGGCTTCAGCAGAACGCGCAGCAGGCCCAGCAGCGAGGCCGCAGAGGTATCAACGAGAATTACGCTCGCGAGCTTATGGAGCTTCACACTCTCGGTGTCGACGGCGGTTACACACAAAAAGATATCGGTGAGGTCGCGCGGGCCTTCACGGGTTGGACCATTGCGGACCCACGCGGGTATCAGCGTGCAGCGGCCGGAACGATAAATGGCACAGAAGACCAACGGCTTGCGAGGCTGCAGCGAATGGCCGGCATTCCCGACGACATTGAGAGCGGTGAGTTCTATTTCAATGACCGCTGGCACGACAAAGATGCAAAGGTCGTCCTGGGCCAGGCGATAAAAGAAGGCGGAATAAATGATGGTCTGAAAGTGATCGATGTCCTCGTTAACCATCCCTCGACGGCGAAGTTCATCGCCCGAAAACTTGCAGTCAAGTTCGTCAACGATAAGCCGAGCGACACTCTAGTTGCACGTGTCGCTGAAGCATTCACCCGGTCAAAAGGCGACATCAAGACCACGCTTAGAACACTTTTTAACGACAAGGAGTTCTTCGCACCTGAGAATTATCGGGCGAAGATCAAAACCCCGTTCGAACTTGCAGTAAGCTCCGTCAGGGCCCTTGGTGCCGAAACGAATTCGAGCCCGGCGTTCGTCGCGATGCTCAATAAACTCGGCGAAGTGCCCTACGGCTATCAGGCTCCGACGGGCTACCCTGACACGGCGGAAGATTGGGTTAACACGGGTGCGTTGCTCGAGCGGCTTAACTTCGCCGTTGCAATCGCCAGCAATCGTATACCGGGAACTCGGGCCGATCTAAAACGTTTTACTGCGGCCGACCGAAGTATGGTTCTGGAGAAGGCCGTCGATTCTATTCTGGCGGGCGAGATCTCTGACCAGACCTTAGCGACGCTTCGCAAGCAAATGCAGCAGCCTTTGCCGGAAGTTTCCGCCGCGGAGGAACTGGACTACGAAACTGAGGTTCCAAACATGAGAGGTGCGGGACAAATGGGCGGCATGAATCGCCGGGCCCGGCTGCTAAACCCGAGCGGAGATCCTGATGTTTTCAAGGTCGTAAGTTTGGTCCTCGGTACACCCGAGTTTCAAAGACAATAAGCAGTCCTGCCCAAAGCCGACAGCCCAATGCAAGACTCGGCTGTCGGCTAGTTTTGTCTTCCGGAGGTGAAATTATGACGAGTCTCAGGCTATTATTTCTGATCTTCGCCGCATCCGTCATCGCAGGATGCAGTGTCGCAGCACAGTCACGCTCGACCATTAAGGCCGACCCCAAGTTTCGTGCTGCGGCAGATTATTCCGAAGATAAACGCGGCTTGTCGATGATGGTGATAAAGGGCGACGATGTCGTATTTGAGGAATATCACAACGGGCATTCGGCTGAGGCTTCGCAGATGCTCGCAAGCGGGACAAAATCGTTTGCCGGTGTGTTACTTGCCGCGGCGATCGAGGACAAGATCGTCACCGGCTTTGACGAGAAGGTCGCCGATACGATCACGGAATGGAAAACCGATCCGTTGGCGGCGAAGATGACGGTCCGACAGTTACTGCATTTGACTGGCGGAATATCGAGTGGGCCGATCGGGCGTCCGCCAAGCTATGCCGACGCGATCAAATACAACGGGAAGTTCGAACCCGGATCGACATTTGAGTATGGCCCGGTCGCGTTTCAGGCCTTTGGCGAAATTCTTCGACGCAAACTGCTCCGCCGTAACGAGACGGTCGATGCATATCTCAACCGCCGGATCCTCAGCCCGCTCGATATCAAAGTCGCTCGATGGAACGGCTCACCCGGCCAGTCGAACTTGCCATCGGGGGCCTATCTGACAACGCGTGAGTGGGCAAAGTTTGGCCGTTTTCTCTTGCAAGACGGCAAATGGAGCGGCAAGCAAATAATAAAGTCATCGCTACTCGACGAACTCTACGAAGGCTCAAAGGCAAATCCAAATTACGGCCTGACATTCTGGCTAAACCGATCAAACAGCGGCACGGCATCAGTCTCCGAGAATCAAGGCCGTATGATGGGCCGTCTTCGCCGCATTACCGGACGAAATGAGTCGAACACCACCACAATAAGCAAAAACGGCATTGGGCCTGAGATCCCGAAAGATCTTTTCATGGCGGCAGGTGCTGGCAATCAGCGTCTTTACGTGATCCCGTCGATGGATATGGTCATCGTCCGCCAGGCGCGGCAGGGCGACTTCGACGACCGCACATTTCTTCAGCTTGTGCTCGGCATCGAGCGTCAGGACGGTAACCGAAGATAGAAGCACGCCGAATCTCCCCGGCTTTCGGCATTGAGTCGCTGAGCTTCGTCATCCCATTTCGCGAGTTGAGCTTGTGTGAATATCGAGGATGGCTTAATTCCGCCGCCCTCGCCGTCGGCGAAAAGCGGGATGTCCTGAACGTATTGCTCGCTTCCCCAAAACTGAAATCCTGTCGAGTCGTAAATGACGGCCTCGACCTCAAATCCGGCGTCTTCAGCAAGTTGTCGCATCGCATGCTGGCTATACAAGAAAAGATGCCGCGGCGGGTCCATCTGAACCCAATTGACGCCATACTTTTCCCATGCAAAATTCACGATCGGCAAGCGAATTAAACACGTCCCGCCCGGAGCCAATAGCCGCTTGATCTCAACAAGCGATTCGCGCGGATCGGCAAGATGCTCGAACGAATGATGGAGCATTATCAGGTCGAACGCCGGTTCAAGCTCGGCAAGCGATCTCTTTAATATGCGGACGCCTTCCGGATGCTCGATATCTTCGGAGATAAAGGCATCCACTCCCAGAAGATCGTTGAAGCCGAGGTAATGCAGCGACCGAAGCAACTGTCCCGACCCGCATCCGAAGTCAAGTATTTTCGAATCAAAACCGATATCCAGCGGATGATCGCGAAGCGGAGCGGCATAATGGAATGCAATGCCTGGCTTTAGCTTTAAAATCGTTTCGCCTATCAGACCCTTGCCGTGCATGAGGTACCGGCCGACAAATCTCGCGGCCATACGATGCAAAAAGGTCTTCCCAAGCGGCGTTTCCGCGTCAAATGATAGATAGTTTGCGGGGTAATAGGGAGATAGATCGGGAATCTCTACTATCTGGACCGTGCCGCATGCGGAGCACTCGAGGTATTCAAATTCGTCTCGCGTGCCGAACATCATCTCCCGAGCGCGATGGACGGTGTTCGCTGCGTCATTTCCACAAATGCGGCACGTCAGGTTCATTAAACTTAGAACCTAAACCTGTCGCCCAATTGCGAAAACCTTGATCAACGCCAACCCGGCGACAAAGCCGCCGATATGAGCGGCATAAGCCACGCCGCCGGTGCCCGGGTCTGACATATAGCCAAGTATTAGTTGATAGCCGATCCAAATGCCGACCGCGACGATCGCCGGTACAGTGGTAAGAAAATTGAAAATGAGTGCACGGACCTTCCGCTGCGGAAAGAGTAAAACGTAACCGCCCATCACACCTGAGATCGCTCCCGAAGCTCCGAGCATCGGGATGATCGAATCCGTATCCATCATCACTTGAGCAAGAGCGGCGGCGATCCCGCAGGCGATGTAAAATGCCGCAAAGCGAATATGGCCGAGCAGGTTTTCAAGATTGTCGCCGAAGATCCACAGAAACAGCATATTTCCGCCGATGTGGGCGATGCTGCCGTGCATGAACATTGAGCTCAAGAAATTGAAATATACAGGAAGCGATGATTCATAGTGTGTAACTTGGCCCGTATTTCCCAATGCGTCCCGCACGACCTGAACGCCGCTGATGTCCACGCCGGTCGTTACTTCCTGCGGTACAAGCGAATACGCATAGGAGAACGCGTCGTTCGAACCAAGCCCCTGCAGGAGCACGAAGACAAGGATGTTAAGGCCGAGAAACAGATAGTTAACGAACGGAACTATCTTTACATCATGATCATCGTCACTTATAGGGAACATAGCTCAGCACTCTCTCGCAGAAAAGATATTGTGCCGTATTCTACGCGAAATCCTAGGGTAATCCAACATCCTTCGGTGTCTTGAGCAGTTCGTATCCTTCGCTTCGCGCCACAAATGTCGCTGCTGTCAAGTCTCCGACAACATTTAGTGTGGTTCGGCACATATCCAAAAGGCGGTCAACGCCGAGAATTATCGCGATGAGCGCCGGGTCGATCCCGATCATGAACAGGATGCCAATGATGAACGGTATGGAACCCGATGGCACACCAGCCGTTCCGATGCCGCCGAGTATCGCAAGATAAACGACCATCAACTGAAGCGACATCGTTAGTTCGACGCCCGCGAGTTGCGCGAGGAACAGGACCGTTACGCCTTCATACAGGGCGGTGCCATTTTGATTGGCCGTAGCACCGACCGTGAGCACGAAGCTGTTGATCTCCTTCGGAACGCCAAGGTTTTCATGCGAAACGCGAAGTGCGGTCGGCAGCGTCGCGTTCGACGACGATGTCGAGAAAGCAGTCAAAATAACAGTCTGCACCCGCCTGAAAAACTCGATCGGATTGATCTTTGAAAGGAAATAAAGTGACAGCGAATAGACACCGAAGAAATGGATCGAAAGCCCGAGCAGCACTGTCACGACAAACCAGCCCAGCGAGAGCAACAGGTCGGTTCCGAATTGCGAAATATTATTGAATAGAAGGCACGCAACGGCATACGGAGCAAACTTCATTACAATGTCGATAATTTTTGCCGTTATAGCGAATAACGATTCCATTACCCCGACGAATGGTGCCGAGACTGGTGCGGGCAATAATGTGATCGCGATGCCGATGATCAGAGCAAAGAACATAATGTGGAGCATGTTCGGGCTTGCTCCGGAGATAGAATTGAAAACGTTGCTCGGAACGATCGTCTTGACGACTTGCATTAGGGCCGTATCGGCCTGCGACGACTCGGCCGCTTTACGCTGAGCCTCTGTCGCGGCTGAAGCTCCGCTGCTAAACTCCGCTTTAAGCTCGGCAGCCGTTTCGGGACTTATCCTTTCTCCCGGCCTGATCGTATTCGCAAGCGTGAGGCCGATGACGACCGAGATGGCCGAAATGATGAGCGTATAGGCAAACGACTTGAACCCGATCCGCCCGAGCTTTCGGATATCTCCGATCCCCGCTACGCCAACGATGAGCGACGAGAAGACCAGCGGCACCACGATCATCAAAAGCAGGTTAAGAAATAGCTGGCCGATCGGACGGGTGAAATTTTCGACAGTCCATTCGACCCACGGATTACTGCCGCCGAGTGTCCAGTTCACCGCCAGTCCGCCGAACACACCTACTGCGAGCCCGATAAATATCTTGTTGTGCAGCGGCATCCCCGAAGGTTTATCAGGAGTATCGTCGTCGAGGTCGGTCGTCAGTTCGCGTTCGTATTCATGGCCACTGTTTGGTTCGTCTTTTGGTTCACTCATCGTGCTATTTTCCTTATCGCTGGAATTGAGCCTTTCCGTTTCACGGCTTTGTGATGAAAGAAAACGGAAATGGTCGTGTGCGATTATCAGGAAATGTGGGCAATTCGGCAAGCTGAAAAGGGCTTAAATCAACCATTTCGAAATTAAATATTCCAGGTCAAAACGTGCTCACATAAAGCGTTGGCTATCAATGAGTTGCAAACGCATTGTTTTTCGGCTGCAGGTTAGGAAGCATACGAAGAACCAGGAAGAAAAATGATCAATCGAAGGAACTCTCCCGACCCCGTAGCATGGCCGAACTCGTCGGAGATCAAAAATTCATCGTTTGATTTACGGTTCAAAAAAGGCGAAACTTTCGAACATGAAAAATCTGGCATTGCATTGGCGAATTCTGCTCGGAATGGTTGCGGGTGTGGTTTTTGCGGCCGTCTTGACACAGTTTGAATGGGGTAAGGATTTCATCGTTGAT
>JBBQTV010000192.1:0-7425 GCA_038212935.1 Pyrinomonadales bacterium
ACGTACTCGCCGCCGACGCCAGCATCATTCACCATCACCGCGGTTCCGCGAATGTATCGCAAGAGCGGGTTCCGATCATTCTTTGTCGCAACAGACGGCGTCATTCGCGGAGCCGACCGCCAAGGAGCACCGGCTGACGCAAACGACCCCGAGGTCGATCTGTGCGCGCCGTATGGCATCATGTGTCGCGAAACCGCCACCATAAGTTCGCTCAGGTCGCTGCAGTCCGCGCAGATGACGTTTCGCGCGACATACGGCAGCGGCAGATTCGGCACGCTAGCTGAACTCTTCGCCGTCCGCTTGGTCTCCGCGCCCGTCGCATCCGGCACGGCCGATGGGTACAGCCTCACGCTCACCACGATCGCGCCGACCCAGACCGAGCCCGCGACCTTCGCCGTCTCGGCCGTGCCTACGGCTTACGGATCGACCGGGTTCCGCTCATTCTACATCGACCAAACCGGCGTCGTCCGCGGTGCTGACCGCAACGGTTTTCCCGCCTTACCGACCGATCCGCCATTAGAATAATTTATAACTATGCGGCTGTCTTATTTGAGTACTAATACCGTATATGCGCAGAGTCACAGAGCCTCACAAGCTAGGAAATGCCCGACTAAATTGAATAAACTCATCATTTAGAGCGAACGGCACGCCGATTGCTTTCGTATAACCATAAGGTTTGATCCAGGCACGATCTCAGCCGTCTGGACGGACTTCTCTTGGGAGGATATTCAATTATGGCAAGAACTAGAAATCTTATTTATACATTAGCTATTACGCTGCTGGTCTCTACGATCGGTGTGCAGGGGCAGCTGAACCGCGTCAGTGAACGGCAGGTTGAGCCGCTTTTGCAGCGATTGGAGACGCGTACGGATGCGTTTCGTGCGGCAGTCGACCGGCGGCTTGATAATAGCTCGGTAAACAACACACAAACAGAGGACAACATACTCGCTTATGTCGATGCGTTCGAAAACGCGACGGACGAGCTTCGCAGCAACTTCACAGGCCGCAGAGCTCAGACGACGGACGTTAGAAACGTTCTGACATACGGTTGGTATGTTGACGACTTTATGCGCCGAACGCGTATGAATGCGGCTTCGGTCAGATCGTGGACGCAGATCCGCAATGATCTGAACACGCTCGCCCGGCTTTATAACGTCAGCTGGAATTGGAACCAGCGGCTTCCGGCCTTTCCCCGGACCGGTCAGACCGGTTACCTTCGCGCAAACGAGCAGCAGGTCAGGCCGATCCTTCAGCGTTTAGAGACGCGGACGGACGCATTTAGCCGCAGCATCGACCGACGGCTCGATAACAGCCGCGTCGACGGCACCCAAACTGAAGACAACATCATGGCTTACGTCGAAGCGTTTGAGAATGCTACCGACGAACTCCGCCGGGATTTTGACGGCCAGACCGTCGAGCTCGAGGATGTAAACAAAGTCATGTCTTATGCCTGGTATATCGACGATTTCATGCGTCGCAACCGGATGAACATGGGATCGGTCCAGCAGTGGACGCAGATCCGCAATGACCTGAACACGCTTTCAGGGCTTTACAACGTTAGCTGGAATTGGAACCAGCGGCTTCCGGCATTCACGCAGGTAGCTACGACGAAATACATTCGTGCTGATGAACGACAGGTTCGGCCTATTCTGCAGCGGCTCGAAACGCGAACCGATGCATTTACCCGAGCGGTCGATCGCCGACTCGATAACAGCAACATGAACAACACCCAGATGGAAGACAACATTATGTCTTACGTCCAGGCGTTCGAAGATGCGACCGACGAGCTTCGCCGCGATTTTGACGGCCAGACCGTTGAGACGGCTGACATCAATAAGGTGATGACCTATGCGTGGTATGTAAATGACTTTATGGGTCGTACACGGATGAATCGCCCTGCCATTCAGCAGTGGACGCTGATCCGAAACGATCTGAACACGCTTTCGAACCTTTACAACGTGAATTGGAACTGGAACCAACGGCTTCCGGCGTTTTCACAAACGCAGGCACAGTGGGGCAACCAGTACCCGAACACGAACCAGAACAACAGCCTTGAGGGAACTTATAGGCTGAATGTTGCGGCAAGTGACAACGTATCGACCGTGATAACACGGACGATCAACAACACTACGGTTAGGGCACGGCAGGCGGCAATGCTAGAACGCCGTTTGACACCGCCGCAGATGCTCACGCTTCAGGTTCGCGGAAATCAGGTACGATTTGCGACCAACCAGGGCCAGCCGATCGACTTCATCGCTGACGGACGCACTGTAACGGAAACGAACAATCGTGGACAGCAAATACGGACGACCACTTCGATGTCGGGCGATACGCTCACCATCGTTACGGAAGGTGACCGAGCTAACGATTTTCGGGTTTCGGTCCAGCCGATCGCCGGCAACCGCATACGCGTAACGCGGCAGATCTATATGGAAAACCAGAACCAGATGATCACCGCTCATAGCGTATACGACCGCGTTTCGAATGTGGCTCAGTGGCCGAATGAAAATGACCCGAACTGGAACAATACTGGTACGGGTGCTGTCGGCAACTTCTACATTCCTAATGGAACGCAGATTACGGCCGTGCTCCAGAACCCGATCGCGACCAACGTTTCGCAGGCCGGCGACCAGTTCACCATGCAGGTGACATCGCCGAACCAGTATCGCGGAGCGATCATTACCGGACGCGTCGCACAGGCAGAAAGTTCGGGCCGTGTTTCGGGCCGTGCAAATCTATCGATGGTCTTTGACACTATCCAGTTTCAAAACCGGACGTATCAGTTTGCCGGAATAATCGATTCGGCTCGCGAAGCTGACGGCGAGAACATCAACATCAATAACGAAGGTACGGCACGCGACAGTAACCGCACAACGGAGACCGTGACCCGTGCTGGTATTGGTGCTGTCCTCGGTGCTTTGATCGGAGCCATCGTTGACGGCGGCAGCGGTGCCGCGATCGGCGCAGGTGTCGGTGCAGGTGCCGGAGCCGGTACGGTTCTTATCCAGGGACGTGACAACCTTCGGCTAGAAGCCGGAAGCCAGTTCACGATCACCTCGACCGGACCGAACACGCAGGCAAATCGTTAATTGACTTTGACCACTGCGGACAGCCGCAGCGGTCACCCTTTTTACCTTATGGGAAACCATGAGGCTGCCTTCTCCCACCGGGAAACTGGTGGGCAGGCAATATTACTGCGGGCAACCGTTGACGATGTAGTTAATCGTTCATTGGATCTTAAATTGATCAATCCCGAGGCAAGCTCCCACTTGCCTCTTTTTTTGTTCGGAGTTCCAGCTTCAGCTGGCCACGAGCGTCAGCTCATAGTTCGGAGTTCCAGCTTTAGTTGGCCCGAGCGTACTCGTTACAGCCGCCAACTAGCCGGCTTTCCGCCAAATCTACATCGGCATGATCGACAGTTAGCCCAACACCATCTTTGCCGCTTCTCTCCATAGGAACGGAGGCATCGGAATATCGAGCTTCCATTTAATGTTCATGGGTTTCGAACCGCTGTAGTCGATTAGTTTCACTTTACCCAAGAAGACCGAGCCCATCGCATTACCAAACTCGTCGGTATTTCTTTCGCGAACGAATAGCAGGATTTGTCGGCCATTCTGTTCATGCTCAATATAGTTGCGGCCACGCACGGTGTCTGGCCCTGCTGCATTATGAGTCTGCCAGTGAAAGGTATCTTCGCTAATCGCGAAGTCCTCATAGAGAGTCGTCGGAGAAAAGTTTTCTTCTGATTTGTTCAGGGTTACGAATAAGAGTTCTGTATTTGTTTTGCGGGCGATCGCATTGCCTTCACGATTCGACGATTTGGTGTCAAAGGTGCTCAGACCGAAGGCCGTCAAAATCTGCTCACGCGTGTATCGGCCATGAACTTTAAGTGGTTGTACGAAACCCAAATCGATTTCGTGTTCCAAGAAATCAATTCTATCCTCAAGCAATTCCATGAATTCTATGATCTCGGAGGTAAGCGTCGGATTGCGGCCCATTGCTCTGATACTCTCTTCAAGCGAAGGAAAACCCGCTTCTTGGTGCCAAATATCGTAATGGAGCATTAAGCACATCGCTTTCTCAACTTCTGTAAGCTCAGCGAAATCTATAGCAAAGCCCTTATTAGCAAGCGATAGAACGAAATTAAAATACGAATCGGATGCGCATGAAAGCCATTTCTTTTGAAAAGCCCTCGTAATCTCCGATTCGTTTGTATTTGAAAAATCAGGTAATATCCCTGCCTCAACGCAGAGTCGTTTCCAGCTTGCTCGTTTATAGATTTCTTGAAGCGGGATCCGATTGAATTCGGAGAAGTTCCTCAAGGTTAATGGCAGTGTGGTCTGATTGTGAAAATGTCGGATTTTGTTAACCAGTTGGGGACGCCGTAGGGTTGTTGCTTTACGAATGTTCTCGAGAATAATGTTCTTTGCATACTTTTCAAGTACGATTGTGCATCCCAGTGGAAGGTGCGGAAAGTCGTTCTCGATTTCCTTCGTGATCGGCGTATTTGTCCTACCAATCAGAGCGCGGAACTTACCCTCGAAGTCGTACTCTGGCCGCGAGTTTCCCACGAAATCTAGGACGGTAAGACAATCTTTCTCGTCGTGAAGTCGCAGTCCTCGCCCGAGTTGTTGAAGAAAAACCGTTAGGCTTTCCGTAGGCCTTAAGAAAAGCACAGTGTCGACTGATGGAATGTCAACGCCCTCACTGAATATGTCTACAACGAAAAGATAGTTAATCTCCTTACGCTCAAACTTTGTTCGGATGCTGCTTCGCTCTTCGCTATTGCTTGATACAAGATAACCCGATTTCAATCCTGCTTCGTTGAATTTATCAGCCATAAAGCGGGCGTGGTCTTGCGTTACGCAGAAACACAGAGCCCTGACATTATTAATATCCAAGACATAACGTTTCAGAGCCTCAATGATTTCGCCCACACGTTGTTCAGAGGTATAAACAAGTGAAAGCTCGGACTTATCGTACCTTCCCGCCCTCCAGGAAACCTCAGCAATGTCTACGCTGTCGGATACTCCAAAGTATTGAAATGGACACAATAGCCTGCGGTTCAAAGCCTCAGGAAGACGTATCTCCGCCGCAATAACGCCACAAAAATCTTCGAGTACATCACCACCATCCATGCGCTCAGGTGTCGCCGTAAGGCCCAAGAGAACCCTGGGAATGAATTTGTCCAGAATAGGACGATAACTCGAGGCAACAATGTGATGGACTTCGTCAATGACAATGAAGTCGTAAAAATCCTCTGATAAATTAAGGGAATCGATATTGTTCTTTAAAGTTTGAACCGATGCAAAGACTACGTTGTAGGAATCCGGCGTAAATCCGCCAACCCATAATTGACCGAAATTGTTGTCTCGAAGGACACCGCAGTACGCTGAACGAGCCTGCTTTAAGATCTCTTCTCGGTGGGCGACAAAGAGTAATCGCGCATCGGGATACTTTCGTCGGAAATTTTTGAAATCGAATGCCGAAATTAGCGTTTTTCCGGTGCCCGTGGCCGCGACTACCAAGTTCCGATATCTCCCGTGAATTGTGCGTTCCGTCTCCAGTTTTTCTAAGACTTCCGCCTGGAATGGAAATGGCTTAATGTCGAAGAATACGGCCGGATCAAGGTTGTCTACATCTCGACGCTCTCTTTTTAATGCCGCCGAAAGCTTTTCGGTATCACGGGCGGAGTCATAGATTTCAAAATCGCGATCCTCCCAGTAAGTTTCAAACGTCTTCTGGAACTTGTCGATGACGTGACCAACTTCTTTTGTGGTTACCTTTAGATTCCATTCAAGGCCATTCGTAAGAGCCGACCGCGACATATTCGAGGAACCGATATAAGCCGTGTGGAATCCCGTACTCCTTTGAAATAAGTATGCTTTCGCATGTAATCGTTCGCTCTCAGTGTTATACGAGACTTTAATTTCGGTGTTGGGGAGCGATGCAAGGTAGTCTACGGCCTTCTGATCAGTAGCTCCCATATACGATGTGGTGATAACTCGAAGCTGTCCTCCACGCTTGGTAAATTCCGTCAACTCTCGTTCAAAGATTCTTATGCCTGTCCATTTTATAAATGAAACTAAGAAAGATATTCGATCAGACGAGAGTATCTCCTTCTTTATTTCGCTTTCCATCGAGATACCCACATTGCTGCCGGTGAACAATTCGGTGTGGGTAAGGCGCGAATAAGGCGTGATTTCTTTCAAATGGCGCTCGAAATCACTAAAGTTGGCGTCGACCGTTCGAAAAATTGCTGTGAGGATTCGCGACTCGATATCAATCAAGTCGCCGTCGAACTTCTTATCGGAAAGCTCATTTCCTATTAACTGAATTATCTTGTTCGATAATTCTATCTGTTTCTGAATCGCATCATCACCCGTTATCGAAATAAGTGCATTACGAATTATCTCGACGAGATAAATCGAGAGGACTTTTGAAGCTTCGGCTTTATCGACATTTGTTTTGCCGATAAAGTACTCATTTCCGTCGAGTTGACTTAGCCGATGTGCGACCAAATTACTGATTAGTTGTTCATATATGCCTTCTTCAAACATAGAGAGGCAATTCGGCTCGGCCTATGGTTTGGCAGGTTGAACGGCAATCGAGTGCTTTCATACAATTTTGCTGAGAATTTTATCTCGAAGTTCGACGTCTAGAAGTTTGAAATAGTGAGTTGGGATGAAATAGAAGATCAACTCATCGACCCACCGAGCTTCGTCGGAAGTGTATCCGGTATCGTCATTCCAAAGCAAGGCAAGCAGCTGTGCCGACCCGACGAAGTAATTTCCACATTCCGGACCGAAATCGATTAGGCGGAGAGCGTAAAGCCGCCCGTTGAACTCAACATAATCTTTGTACATACGGAGAACGTATGTCGCACCCAGCCTGAAGTCCAAAATCGAATATCGTCGCGGTGTGCCCTTGCTTACGCACGGGCCGCGGGCTTTTCACCTTTCCACCCTTTCACATTTCCACCTTTTCACGGGCGCCATTTTTTCTTGGTGGAGACGGGGCGGGTGTCGCGGAGGTCTAGGATGAGGATGCCGTGTTTGTCTTTCATGCAGCGGTGGAAGCGGACGGTTTCGAGGACGACGAGGTCGAATTCGCGGATCATCCGATAGGCGTGGATGCGGCGGCCTCCGTAGTTTCCGCGCGGATGTGCGGGGTAGGCGTTCTTTTCGCCGTTGGCGGCGGGCCGGAGCCCGATGGTCTCGCGTTCGGCGTCGTAGAGGATCGCGTAGCCATCCGGCGAGCCGAGGTCGCGATGCGTCACACCGCTGAGGAAGATCTCGCCCTTGCGGTTGAGCGTAACGTAGGCGACGGCCCAGCGCGTCGGGCCGGTGTCACGCGGGCAGGTCACCCAGCGGCGGTTGATTGTTTTGTTCAGTACCTCGATCATACGAGGACCAGTTTCGCGCG